>NZ_JPJC01000024.1:14726-40723 GCF_000733135.1 Sphingomonas sp. FUKUSWIS1 | reverse complement strand
GGGCGGGGTCGTCGCCGAGGGGGCCCGGCGGCTCGCGAGCGGCGAGCGTCCGCGCATGTCGGACCTGCTGCTGACCCCCGCCAACGCGGTGCGCGTCGCGGACCAGCTTTCGCATCTGCGCGGTGCGGCGATGAAGCTCGGCCAGATGGTGTCGATGGACGCGGGCGACATGCTGCCGCCCGAATTGGCGACGATCCTCGCCAGGCTGCGCAACGATGCGCATCACATGCCGCCCGCGCAGCTCGACCGGGTGCTCACGGCCGAATGGGGGAAGGACTGGCGCCGCCGCTTCGCGCATTTCCAGGCGCATCCGGTCGCGGCCGCATCGATCGGTCAGGTGCACCGGGCACGGCTCCCCGACGGACGCGTGCTGGCGATCAAGGTGCAATATCCGGGCGTGAAGGACAGCATCGACGCGGATGTCGACAATGTCGCGACGCTGCTGCGCGTGTCGGGGCTGCTGCCCAAGGAACTCGACATCACACGGCTGCTTGGTGACGCGAAACAGCAATTGCACGACGAGGCAGATTATGTCCGCGAGGGCGAGATGCTGGAACGCTATCGCGCGCTGGTGGGCGATGATGCGGGGCTGGTCGTCCCGCAACTCGAGCCGACATTGTCGACGCCGCGCGTGCTGGCGATGGAGTATATCGACTGTACGCCGATCGAGAGTCTCGAGACCGCACCCCAGGACGTACGCGATACGGCCATGGAGCGGTTGATAAGGCTCACGCTGCACGAACTGCTCGACTGGCGGCTGATGCAGACCGATCCCAATTTCGCGAATTATCGCTGGCAGGCCGAGACGGGACGGATCGTCCTGCTCGACTTCGGTGCCGCGCGTGCGGTGCCGCAGGTCGTGGCGGACGGGTATCGCCGGCTGCTGGCCGCGGGGCTCGCCGGACAGCGCGACGCGGTCCGCGACGCAGCCGTGCAGGCGGGCTTTCTGGGCGAGGCCGCGGTCGTGGGGCATCGGCCGCAGATCGACCGCATGATCGACGTGATCCTGGCAGAGATGAACCGGACGGGGCCGTTCGACTTCGGCGATCGCAGCTTCGTCTCGGTACTGCGGGACGAGGGCGCGGCGATCGCACGCGACCGGTCGACCTGGCATATTCCTTCGGCCGACATGCTGTTCGTGCAGCGCAAGATCAGCGGTACCGCGCTGCTCGCGGCACGGCTGAAGGCGCGCGTCGACGTGCGGGCGATGGTCGAACCTTATTGCTAGTCAAATGAAAGCCGTACTGACCTATAAAGGCGATCACCGGCTGCGATTTTCCTGTTTTGGCACTTATGCTGCGGCGCGGTATCGCGACTCCAAACGTTAAGGCTGCATGGACCCGGGCAATTTCCGCGGTGACACGCCCGATTTGGAGATTTGAGTATGCGTAACAAGCGTCCCGACGGGATTGTCGACTATACGGGCCCGGCCGGTGGCTGGGGTGCGCTCAAGGCGGTTGCCACGTCGTTGAAGGCCCAGCAGATCGTCGTGCGGGGCGGGCAGACGCTGCTGAAGTCCAACCAGCCCGACGGGTTCGACTGTCCGAGCTGCGCCTGGCCGGACCCCAAGCATACCTCGTCGTTCGAATTCTGCGAGAATGGCGCCAAGGCGGTGGCATGGGAATCCACGGCCAAGCTGATCGGCGCCGACTTCTTCGCCAAGCACAGTGTCGCCGAGATCTGGAAGCAGAGCGATCATTGGATCGAGGATCAGGGTCGCGTCACCGAACCGTTGCGCTACAACGCCGCGACCGACCATTATGAGGTCGTGACCTGGGCGGAGGCAATGTCCGCGATCGGTGCGGGGCTTGCCGCGGTGCCGGATCCGAATCAGGCCGAATTCTATACTTCGGGCCGCTGCTCGAACGAGGCGGCGTTCCTCTATCAGCTGTTCGTGCGGCTATACGGGACCAACAATTTCCCTGACTGTTCGAACATGTGCCACGAGGCGACGTCGGTCGGCCTCCCCAAATCGATCGGGATCGGCAAGGGCACGGTCAGTCTCGAGGATTTCGACCATGCCGACCTGATCCTGTCGATCGGCCATAATCCGGGGACGAACCATCCGCGGATGATGGCGACGCTGCGCGAGGTGTCGCGCCGCGGTGGCAAGATCATCGTGTTCAATCCGCTGAAGGAACGCTCGCTCGAACGCTTCGAATCGCCGCAGTCGGTGGTCGAGATGGCGACGATGTCGGCGACCCAAATCGCGAGCTCCTATCTACAGGTGAAGGTCGGCGGTGACGCCGCAGCGTTGAAGGGTATCGCCAAGGCACTCGTCGCGCTCGACGAGGCGGCGCGCGCGAGCGGCAGCGAACCCGCGCTCGACCATGCGTTCATCGCCGAGCATACCGACGGGCTCGAACCCTATATCGCCGATCTTGCACGGACCGACTGGGCCGATATCGAACAGGCGAGCGGCCTGCGTCGGGCGGATCTCGAGGACGTCGCGCGGATCTATGCGTCGTCCAAGGCAACAATCGCCTGTTACGGCATGGGGATCACTCAGCACCGCACCGGGACCAGCAACGTCCAGCAGCTCGCGAACCTGTTGCTGCTGCGCGGCAATATGGGCCGCCCCGGCGCCGGGATCTGTCCGCTGCGCGGGCACAGCAACGTGCAGGGCGACCGGACGGTCGGCATCACCGAACGCCCGATGCCGTTGCTGCTCGACCAGATGAAGAAGGTCTTCAACTTCGAACCGCCGCGCGAGCATGGCCATTCGGTGGTCGAGAGCATCGCCGCAATGCGCGACGGCACGGCCAAGGCGATCGTCTGCCTCGGCGGCAACCTGGCCATCGCGTCGTCCGATCCGCAGGCGTGCGCCGAAGGGTTCCGCAATCTCGATCTGGCGGTGCACATCACCACCAAGCTCAACCGCACCATGCTGTTGATGGCGAAGGACACCTATATCCTGCCATGCCTGGGCCGGACCGAACTCGACACGCAGGCCGGTGGCCCGCAGTCGGTCACCGTCGAGGATTCGATGTCGATGGTTCACGCGTCGCGCGGCTTCCTGATGCCGCCGGGCGAGAATGTGAAGTCGGAGATCTGGATCGTCGGCGAGATCGCCAAGGCGACGCTCAAGGGCAAGGGCGATATCGACTGGGATGCCTATGTCGCCAATTACGACCTGATCCGCGACAAGATCGAGGCGGTGTTCCCCGATTTCGCCGATTACAACGCGCGCATCCGCAAGCCCGGCGGGTTCCATCTGCCCAATTCCGCCGCGATGCGGATCTGGAAGACGAGCAGCGGCAAGGCGAACTTCATCGTCGCCGAGGGGATCGAGGAAGACGAAACTGCAAACGCGCCGGACGTGCTTCGTCTGACGACATTGCGTGCGCACGATCAGTATAACACGACCGTCTACAGCCTCGACGACCGGTATCGCGGTGTTTTTGGCCGTCGCGACATCCTGTTCATGAACGAGCGTGACATGGCGCGGCTTGGCTATGCGGAGGGCGATGTCGTCGATGTCGCCACCGCGTTGCAATATGCGCATCCCGACCGCGTCGTGCAGAAGCTGACCCTGGTTCGCTATGCGCTGCCGGACGGGTGCATCGCATCCTATTATCCCGAGACGCAGCCGCTGATCGCGCTCGAGGATCATGATCCGCAGAGCTTCACCCCGTCCTACAAGTCGGTGCCGGTGACGGTGCGGCGGGCTGGCGGGGATGTCGGTGCGGAGCGCGGCGTGGCGCGTGCGGGGGTCGTCGGCCAGAGCCAGGCCGCTATGGCATGAGCGCGGGATACGCGCCGACGATCGACACCTATGCGACGCTCGCGGCGGCGAAGGCCGCGGCGTGGCGTCGCTCACCGGTTGGCTTCTTTGCGGGCGCGATCCTGGCGGGAACCTATATCGGGATCGCCATGATCCTGGCGATCAGCGCGGCGGCGGGGCTTCCTCCCGGCGTCCGGCCGCTGGTGATGGGCGCGACGTTCGGGATCGGCTTGATCCTGACGGTATTCGCCGGCGCCGAGCTGTTCACCGGCTATGTCATGTATCTTGGCTTCGGCCTGGCGAAGCGGACCATCAGCTATGGCGAGGCGATCACGCTGGCGAGCGTCGTCTGGGTGGGCAATCTGGTCGGCGGCGTCCTGTTGTCGGCGATCTTCGCGATCGGCGGCGGCGGGGCCGTGTTCGCCGATGCCGACACGATGTTCAACGCCTATGTCCAGCACAAGGTCGAGGCGGACGGGATCGCGTTGTTCGCACGGGCGATCCTGTGCAACTGGCTCGTCTGTCTCGCGATCTGGACCGCGGCGCGGATGAAGGGCGATGCGGCCAAGTGCATTGCGATGGCCTGGATCCTGCTCGCTTTCGTTGCTGCTGGTTTCGAGCATTCGGTCGCCAACATGACCGCGCTCACGCTCGGCCTCATGGCGCCGCATCCGGTGATCGATCTGGCGGGCACGGTGCACAATCTCGTCGTCGTGACGGCGGGAAACACCATCGGCGGGCTGGTCTTCGTCGTCTTCGGGTACATGCTCGCGGCCAGGACGGATGCCGCGGCACCGCCCGCGGCGGACTGACGCGCACTTGGCCCGGAAGCATTATCTCACCGCGACGCTGCCCGATGGCTATGTGAAGACGATCGGGCCCACGGCGACGGCGTTCACGCATTACTGGCGGATCGTCGCGGTGCTGGAGAATGGGAAGACCGAGGTGTTCTGGGGGCACAGCAAGTCGCTGGCCGAAGCGAAGAAGAAGCGCGTCGCGGCCGAGGAGGCGGCGATCCAGCGCGGCTGGCGATCGCACGCTTTCGAAATCGTCGAACTCGTTCGCTCCTAGACCGTCCACGCGTACAGCTGGGCCAGACGCGAAACGGCCGCCCCGCACATGATGTGCGGGGCGGCCGTTCCTCTATCCGACGAATGAGACCACGCGCGAATGGCGTGATCTCATTCTCGTGCCGGTCAGGCGAGCATGCGGACGCTAGGCTCACGATCCCAATAGCGCTTTGCACCCGCGGTCGCGATGTCGGCCAGCGCCACCACACCCGCATCGGGCTCCACGCCGGCCTTGTCGAGAAGCGGCTTGGCCGCATCGCTGGCCCCGATCGCCTTCAGATGACCGAACGCATCCATGACCCACTGGACCGCCGCGCCTTCCTTCAGGAGCATCTTGCACCCGTCGGCCGACAGAACGACCGCCACCGCGTCGAAGATTTGCGACGGGCTGCCCGCAAGCTGGCCCTGTGCCTTCTTCATGCTGCCATCGGCAAGCTTGGCGCCACCGACCTTGGGCGCGACCAGCACCGGCTTGCCGCCTGCACCCTCGACCGCCGCGACGACCGCGTCGATCTCCGCGCCATCCGACCCGTCGGCAATCAGGATCCCGACCTGACGGCCCTGGAGCGTCTCCTTCATGTTCTTCTGGATCGACAGAGCCGGGCTCGGTGGCATGTCGACCGGCGCACGGAACGCCGGATTGGCAGCCGGCAGGGGGATGCCGAGACCATCGGCAACGCGCGTCGCCAGTTCCTCGTTCACGTTGCGCAGGTTTGCGACGGTGCGCTCCTGAACATGCGCGAGGCCTACCTTCGACAACTCGAAAGTGAAGGCGGATGCGATGTGCGCCTTTTCATTGTCGGTCGCGGACACCCAGAACAGCCGTGCCTGGCTGTAATGGTCACCGAACAGTTCGGCGCGCATCCGCAGCTTCTCGCCCTGCTCGTCCGCACCGGTCGGGTTCGTCGTCGTCACGAAGCCGTTCGGCGACTCGCGCGGACCACCGTCTTCGCCGACAACCGACAGGCTGTTCGGCTCGTAATTGGCACGACCCTTGGGCACCTTGGTCTGCATCATGCCGTCACGCTGGAAATTGCCAGCGGGGCTGCGCGGTGCGTTGACCGGGATCTGATGGAAGTTGGTTGTGCCGAGACGTGACTTCTGCGTGTCGAGATAGCTGAACAGGCGGCCCTGAAGCAGCGGATCGTTCGAGAAATCGATGCCGGGGACGATGTTCGTCGGCAGGAATGCGACCTGCTCGGTCTCAGCGAAGAAGTTGTCGACATTGCGGTCGAGCACCATCCGGCCGATGATCCGGACGGGAACGTCCTCCTCAGGGATCAGCTTGGTCGAATCGAGCACGTCATAAGGCTGTGCCTCGGCGAATGCCTTGTCGAACACCTGGATGCCGAGCTCCCACTCGGGGAAGTCGCCGGTGTCGATCGCTTCCCACAAGTCACGACGATGATAGTCGTTGTCCGCGGCCTGGAGCTTGAGCGTCTCGTCCCAGATCGTCGACTGGAGACCAAGTTTCGGCTTCCAGTGGAACTTGACGAAGCTCGACTTGCCTTCCTCGTTCACGAGCTGGAACGTGTGAACGCCGAAGCCTTCCATCATCCGCAGCGAACGCGGCAGGGTGCGGTCGGACATCGCCCACATCTGCATGTGCGTCGATTCCGGAGTCAGCGATGCCCAGTCCCAGAAGGTGTCGTGCGCCGAACCCGCCTGCGGATAGGCACGGTCGGCCTCCATCTTCACCGAATGGATCAGGTCCGGGAACTTGATCGCGTCCTGGATGAAGAACACCGGGATGTTGTTGCCAACGAGATCCCAATTGCCCTCGGTTGTGTAGAACTTGACCGCGAAGCCGCGCACGTCGCGCGGGGTGTCGACCGAACCGGCGCCGCCAGCGACCGTCGAGAAGCGCGTGAAGAGCTCGGTCTTCGTGCCCTTCTTGAACACCGCCGCCTTGGTCAGGTCGGAAATATCGTCGGTCGCCTCGAAATAGCCGTGCGCACCCGTTCCGCGCGCGTGGACGATCCGCTCGGGGATCCGCTCGTGATCGAAATGGAAGATCTTCTCGCGGAGCACGAAATCCTCGAGCAGCGTGGGACCACGCGCGCCGGATTTCAGGCTGTTCTGGTTGTCGGACACGGGCACGCCGTGATTGGTGGTCAGGACGGGGACGTCGCCGCCTGCCTGCTGATGCGTCTCACCACCGTTGCCGGGGTTGCGCTGTTCGGTGTCGCTCATTGCGGATCCTTGCTGTCGAGGACGAAGTTCGGGGGCTCAACGTGCGATCCACCAGACCGGGTCCATGCAGGCGGCAAGGAATCGGCCTGCTTCATGTTAGGGGATCAGGTCGTGGGCGACGGATGTTGCCCGGACCACGCCGAACCGAGTCCGTTTCCAGCAGGTGCCCGGAATCGCCGGAGTTTTTTCGCCGACCGCCAGAGCAGAAGCAGGCCGATCGCGAACAGGAACAGCGCACCGAACAGGAAGGCGAGGTAGAATCCCGGCGCAAGCCAGGCGGATCGTATCACCGGCCCGGCGGCTGCGACGTCCGCGGCGGCCCCTGCCATGCTGGTCATCGGCGTTGCACTGGTTTCGATCGCTGTCATGGCGTGTCCCCGGCCGGACCGGCACCGTCGCGGCACCGGATCCGACCTGAGGTATGCCCGCGATTTATTGCACGCGTGGGACAGGCCGTATCATTGCGTCACCCGCTACGCGGCCGGAACGCGCCGATCCCGGCAATTGCGAGGCGACGGGCGGGAATCGCGGTCTCGGCAAAGCTGAGGCGGAGCAGGCGGGCGGTGACCGGAGCAGCAAACGCAATGCGCTGAGTCGCGAGCGCATAGGCGATGTTGGGCAGTTCGCCCTTGCCGGCCTCTTGCCAGTCGGTGCCGTCGGTGCTCGTCTCGATCCGGTAGCCCTTTGGCGGCGCGGTGTCTGCCATCACCGCGCGCGACGGCGTCAGGCTGAAGCCGGCAAGCGTCTCGGTCGCGCCGAGGTCGATCGTAACCGAGGCGGGGCTGCCGGGTTTGGGGGCGGGCAGCGCCCAGCTCGTCGCGGTGTCGTTGTCGAGCAGTGCCTGCGCGCCGGGGGCGGAGGCGGCGGCTATCGACCAGCGCGTCGTGGCGACGATGCTCGGGTCCGATGCGACGACGGTGGCGACCGCGGTGGGCGCGACCTGGCGGAAAAGCGCGATCTCGCGGATCGCGGGGCAGGCGGGGGCCTCGAGGATTCGCAGACGCAGGCGGCGGGCCGTGACCGGTGCGGGCAGGCGGATGATCCGCTGCGCGCCGATGCAGGCGTGCTGCGCCAGTTCGCGCCACCGGCCGTCCACTTCGGCATCGACCGCGAACCGCGTCACGCGCAGCCCGAGCGGGAGATATTCGCGCAGGCGGATGAGGTCGAAGGTCCGGCCGGGGGGAAGGTCGAGCACGAGGCTGGGCGTCGTGATCCCGTCGGCGGTCGACCAATAGCTGTCGGCGCGACCGTCGAGGACGTTTGCCGGCGTGAAGCCGGGGCCGCGACTGTGGCTGGCGGTCGCGACCGCGCCCTGGGCGAGGTCGCGCGCGAAGGTGGCGGCCTGCGCGGTGCCGAAGGATTTCAGCACGGCGACGTCGATATCGGCGAGGCGGCCGCGCCGGTCGGGTGGCAGGTTGAGGTTGAGGTTGGTGCCGCGACCGACCGACTCGTCGTACAGCTTTACCAGCCGCGCGGGCGTCTTGACCTTCGCATCCTCGTCGGCGTGATAGAACCAGCCCGGCCGGATCGAGACGTCGGTCTCGGCTGGCCACCAGAGCGGTGCACCCCGCACGCCCGAATTACCCTCGCTCTGGACATAGGGATGGTTCGGCATGGTCGGCCAGCAGGGATCGCCCGCGACGCCGTCCTCATTGCCGACCCAGCGGACATCAGCGCCGAGCGGATCAAAGGTGCAGGCCATCGGCTGATGCTGATGGACCAGCGCGACAATCGACGGCCAGTTGTAATATTTCGGCGCATCGATCTTCCGCGTGTCGCGCGCGCCGCCATAATAGCCGTCGCCGCCATTGGCGCCGTCGAACCAGAATTCGAACAAGGTGCCATAGCGCGTGCAAAGCTCGACCACCTGCTTGCGGAAATAGTCGACATAGGCCGGCCGGCCATAGTCCGCGTGATTGCGATCCCAGGGCGAGAGGTACAGGCCGAAATCGAGCCCGGCCCGCCTGGTCGCGCGCTCCATCTCGCCGACGACATCGCCCTTGCCGTTCTTGTACGGGCTGTTGCGGATGCAATGCTCGGTCAGCATCGTTGGCCACAGGCAGAACCCGTCATGATGCTTGGCGGTCAGGATGATGCCGCGCATGCCGCCTGCCTTGGCCGCCGCGACGATCTGGTCGGGGTCGAAATCGGTCGGATCGAAGAGCTTGGGATCCTCGTCGCCATAGCCCCATTCGCGATCGGTGAAGGTGTTGATCGAGAAATGGACAAAGGCATATTGCTCGCGCGCATGCCAGGCGAGCTGGCGCTTTGACGGCGTCGCACCCCATGGCTTGGGGGCGGCCGCGCGGGTCGCCGCGAGCGCGGGCGTCGCGGTTGCGGCGATGCCCGAGGCGAGCAGGAGGCGGCGGGAAACTTCGGTCATCATCGTCTCCATGAGAATTCAGGCGGCGGGGCGGCCGAACGAGGGGGGGCGGTCAGCGAGCTTCGCGCCGAACGCCGGATCGGGGGTGGCGGACATGGTGAAGCGCAGCGTGCCGCCGGCGACGAGGTCCGCATGCGAGATCCAGCTCTTCGTCCAGGGCTTGCCGTTCCAAGTGACCGCGGTGACATAGGGCGTATCGATGCGGTTGCCCGGCGCCTCGATCACGACCTTGCGCTTGCCCCCGACCTTGAGTTCGGCGCGGGTGAAGAGCGGCGATCCCAACACATAGACCGCCGCGACCGGATCGACCGGGTAGAGGCCGAGCGCTGACATGACGAACCATGCGCTCATCTGGCCGCAATCGTCATTGCCGATGATCCCGTCTGGCGCGCGCTTGTACATCGTCGTCAGGATCCTGCGGACCAGCGCCTGCGTCTTCCAGGGCTGGCCGACATAGGCGTAGAGATAGGGCACGTGCTGATCGGGTTCGTTGCCGTGCGCATATTGGCCGATCAGCCCCGATATGTCGGGCGGCGCGTCCCTGGGCAGCGTCGACGGCGCGGCGAACAGCGCGTCGAGGCGTGCGGCGAACTTCGCGTCGCCGCCGAAATGCGCGATCTGGCCGTAGAGGTCATGCTGGTTGAGGAAGGTCGTCTGCCAGCCATTGGCTTCGGTGAAGTCGTGGTAGCGCTTGATGTGGCCGAGCTGGATCGGGTCATAGGGCGTCAGCCAGCTGCCATCGGCAAGCTTGGGTCGCGCCAAGCCGATCGTCGGGTCCAGCACGTTGCGATAGTTCCGGCTGCGTTCGCGCAGGCGGGCGGCGTCGTCGGTCGCCCCGGCCTTCGCGGCGAGGGCGGCCATCGCCCAGTCGTCATAGGCATATTCCTGGGTCCGGCTGACCGACTCGTCGACCTGATCGGCGGGCAGATAGCCACGCGCGATATAGGTGCCCCGCGCGCGGCTGTTGACGAGGTCGGGCGCCTTGGCGTCGAAAGCACGCGTGCGGATCGCGGGCCAGGCGGCGGCATAGTCTGCGTCGATGCCCTTGGCTGCCGCCTCCGCCATGATCGCGACCGAATGCCAGCCGATCATCGTGCCGGTCTCGACCCCCTGGAGCGGCCAGCAAGGCGGGCCATAGGCGCTCTGCTGCGTCTGGCGGACCAAGTCGCGGACGAGCGACCGCGCGCGATCGGGCGCGACCAGTGTCAGCAGCGGGTGGAGCGTGCGGTAGGTGTCCCAGGTCGAATAGGTGCTATAGGCCTGTTCGCCCTTGGGCACGCTGTGGACCAGCCGATCGAGCCCGACATAGCGGTCGTCGACATCCGAAAACAGCGTCGGCGCGAGCATCGCATGATAGAGCGCGGTGGCCATGACGACGCGCTGGTCGTCGCTGCCACCGTCGATCTTCACGGTCTTGAGCGCGTCGGCCCAGTCGCCGATGGCCTGGCGCCGCGCGGCATCGAAGTCGCGCGAGGCCGAGGCGGCGAGGTTGGTCCGTGCGCCCGCCATGTCTACCGCGGAGACCGCGGTCCGTACGACGATCGGGGCGGACCCCGCATCGTCGTAATGCAATACTGCGCGCACGCGGTCGGCGGTCGCGATCGCGCCGTTGACGACCTGGTCGCCCGCATGGAGCGTGATCCGGTCGGGCTTGCGCGAGACCTGCATCGCGAAGTGGATGCGGCGCCCCTTGGCCCAGCGGAAGGTGCGGCGGCTGCCGATCAGGATGCCGTCCGATTCGAGTTCGATCCGGCTGTCGTCGATCAGCGGGCCTTCGCCCGGGCGGCTGTCGCGGTAATTGCCGAGATCGATCAGGAGATGCCCGGGGCCGGCAGGAAAGCGGTGCCGCTGCCAGCCGACGCGCGCTTCGGCGGTGAGTTCGGAGCGAACGCCGTTGCCGAGCGTGCAGGCATAATAGCCGGGCTCGGCACTCTCCTGCGCATAGGTCTGGCGATAGCCTTCGCCGGGCTTGTCGGGTGCGCCGGGGCGCAGCTTGACCGGGCCGCGGGCAGGCACGACGAGCACGTCCATCATGTCGGCGATGCCGGTGCCCGACAGATGGGTGTGCGAAAAGCCCATGATCAACGGGTCACCGCGATGATAGCCCGAGCAGTTCGCCCAGTTCTCCGTATCCGTGTCGGGACTGACCTGGACCATGCCGAACGGCACGGTCGCGCCGGGATAGGTATGGCCGTCGCCGCCGGTCCCGATCCACAGATCGGGCACCGCGCGCGACCGGCCGGCAAAGGCCGGCATCGCGCCGGTCAGCGCCAGCGCACCGGTCGAGCCGAGCAACGCGCGTCGCGTGAGCCTCATAACGGCGCCGCCAGCAGCGCAGGGCGGGTATCGGCAAGATGGACGAGCAGTTCCCCGAACAGTCCGTTCGTCCAGGCGAACCAGCTGCGCGTGAACTTGGCCGGATCGTCCTTGTCGAACGCCTCGTGCATGAAGCCGGTGTCGGCATCCGTATCGCGCAGCATTCTGAGGCAGCTGCGGACGGTCGCGTCGTCGGCGCCGGCAAGCGCGCGGATGATCAGCGACATCGGCCAGATCTGGCCGAGCCCGACATGCGGGCCTCCGATCCCCTCCGCCTTGGTGCCCTTGAAGAAATAGGGATTGGCGTCGCTCCAGGCCGCGTCCGAGGTGCGGCGCCAGAGCGGGTCGGTGGCGGGAACGCAGCCCATATAGGCGAGCGCGGACAGCGACGGCACGTTGGCGTCGTCCATGAAGACCGCGTTGCCGAACCCGTCGACCTCATAGGCCCACACCTCGCGGCCGTCGCGCAGCCGCATCTTGCCATGCGCGTTGAGCTCGGTCTCGACCTCGGCCGCGAGCGCGGTGGCATCAGCGGCGAGCGCGGTATCGTTGCGCGCCTCCTTCGCGACGACGGCCAGTTCACGCAGCGTCGTCACCGCGAAATGATTGGCGGGGATCAGATAGGGATAAAGGCAGGCATCGTCGGACGGACGAAAACCGCACTGGATCAGGCCGTTCGGCTTGGCGGGATTGCCCCAGCCCTCGAGCGCCATCGTCTCGGTATTACGGTTCGAGGCGCGCAGGAAGCTATAGGGTCCGCGGCCGTCCTTGCGCTGCTGCTCGCGGTAGGTGCGCAGGCTGGCGCGTGCTGCCTCGGCCCAGGTCGCGTCGAACGGGGTTGCGTCGCGCGTCGCCTGCCAATAGCCATAAGCGAGACGCATCGGGTAGCAGAGCGAGTCGATCTCCCATTTGCGCTCGGCGACACCCGGTTTCATCTCGGTCTGGTCGTGCAACGCCCAGCTCAGCTCGGTCTTGCCGGCGGGATCCTCGAGAAACGCATTGGCATAGGGATCGAGCAGAATCGATCGCGACTGGCGGGCGATCAGCCCGCGGAACACCGTGCGCAGCGCGGGATCGTTGCGGACGAGGTGAAGATAGGGGCGGAGCTGCGCCGAGCTGTCGCGCAGCCACAGGCACGGAATGTCACCGGTGATGACGAACGCGTCGGGGGCACCGCCGATGGTCGACATCCGCACGGTCGTGTCGAGCGTGTTGGGATAGCAGTTGCCGAACATCCAGCGCAGCTTCGGATCGGCGATCCGGGCCGAGACGCGGGCGATCTCGCGTTCCACCGCCCGGCTCTTGAACAGACGGTCGGCGACGGCGGGGCGCTTGGAGGGCAGGTTCGGGCGGGCGGCAAAAGCAGGGGTGCCGACGAGCGCGAGCCCGCCGGCGATCAACGAACGGCGATCGATCATTTGGGCAGCCCCACCGCTGCGCCTGTGATCGTCAGGTCGGTCCATTGTCCCTCGCCGTCGCCGGGCTGGCCGCCGCCGACATAGAGGCGATAGGCGCCGGGCTGGATCGTGCGCGTGCCGTCCCGCGCGACGCTGCTCATCGAGCGGGGATCGAGCGCGAACGAGACGGTGCGCGACTGGCCGGGCTTGAGCGCGACGCGGTCGAAGCCGACGAGCTGGCGCTGGAGCACCGCGGTGGTCGGACCGCCTCCGGTGGTCGCGGTCGGGACGAGATAGGCCTGAACCACCTCTTCGCCCGCGCGCACGCCGGTGTTCGAGACCTTCGCCGCGAGCGTGAGCGGCTGGCCGGCGGCGACGGTGAGGCTGGGTTTTGCCGCGGCATAGCCGAAGCTGGTATAGCTCAGCCCGTGGCCGAAGCCCCAGAGCGGCTTGCCGGTGAAGTAGCGGTAGGTGCGCTCCTTCATCGTATAATCGATGAAGGCGGGCAGGTCGCTGGCGGACTTGTAGACGGTGACGGGGAGACGACCCGAGGGGTTGTTGAGCCCCGCCAGCGTCTCGGCAATCGCGGTGCCGCCGGCCTGGCCCGGATACCAGGCGGTCAGGATCGAGTCGGCGAGCGACGGATCGACCGCCACCGCGCTGCCGCTGGTCAGGACGAGGATCACGGGTTTGCCGGTCGCGCGCAGTGCTTTCAGCAGCGCCTGTTGCGCAAGCGGAAGCCCGATGTCGGTGCGGTCGCCGCCGACGAAGCCGGGGACACTGACCGACAGCGCCTCGCCCTCGAGATCGGGCGACAGGCCCATCACCGCGACGACGACATCCGAAGCGTTCGCGGCGGCGACGGCGGCGGCGAGCATCGGCGCGGCGGGCGGCGTCCAGAGCAGGCGGATGCCTTCGTCGTCGCTGCGGTGATCGAGTTCGAGCCGGAAGGCGGCGGGCTTGCCGTCGCTGGAGACCGGGATCTCGACGCGGCCCTTCTTGATCTCGCCGGAGGTGAGCTGGCGGTCGCCGATCCAGAGGCGTGCGACGTCATGGACCGAACAGTCCTTCCAGCACGCCGGGACGTCGATCACCAGCGTATAGTCACCCGCGGCGGGCGGAGTGAAGACGCCCGACCAGCGGACGCCGAAGCTGCGGCCAAGCCCAGGCGCCGGACTGACGCGGTTGAGGTCCGCATCGATACGGCGTTCGGTTCGCGTCAGGACGGGCGTGCCGCCGGTCGTCCCGGTTCCGGCGAAATACTCCGCCTTCAGACCCTGTGGGAAGACGGTCTCGGGCACCACCACCGGCGCGCCGTCGGCGAGCACCGAGCCCTGGGCATAGCGGACATTGGCGGCACCGAACTGCTTGCGGATACCGTCGAGCGGGGTGACCGGGGCGACGGCGGTGCCGTGATAATTGCCCTGGAGCACGCCGATATCGTCGGCATTGGTGCCGATCACCGCGATCCGGCTGCCGGTCTTGAGCGGCAGGCGGCTGGCGTCGTTCTTGAGCAGCACGATCGACTTGCGCGCCGCCTCGAGCGCGAGCGCACGGTGCGCGGGGGTGTCGACCTGATCGGTGCCGATCTTGCTCCACGGGCTGTCGCCGCCGAACGCGATGCCCAGCGCGCGGCGGGCACGGAAGGCGCGCGTCAGCGCGGTGTCGACCTCCGCCTCGCTCACCAAGCCCTGGCGGACCGCGGCGGGGAGGCCGGCATAGGCGGTGCCGCAATTGAGATCGGTGCCGCCCCTGATTGCCGCTGCCGCGGCGCCGGGCGTGTCGAGCCGGTAGTGGTGATAGGTGCTAATGTTGCCGACCGCGTCGCAATCCGAGACGGTGAAGCCGGTAAAGCCCCAGTCGCGCCGCAGCCGGTCGACCATCAGCGGCGACGACGCGCACGCGGGCACGCCGTGGATCGAGTTGTACGCGCACATCAGCGAGAGCGCCTTGCCCTCGGTCACCGCCTGACGGAAGGCGGGCAGGTAGGTTGCTTCCAGATCCTGCGGGCTGGGGTCGACGTCGAAGCTGTCGCGCCCCGCCTCGGGGCCGCTATGCACCGCGAAATGCTTTGGCGTGGCGACGACCTTGGGGTGGAGCGGGTCGGGGCCCTGGAGGCCGCCGATGAACGCGACGCCGAGCCGCCCGGTCAGATACGGGTCCTCGCCATAGGTTTCCTGCCCGCGCCCCCAGCGCGGATCGCGGAAGATGTTGATGTTGGGCGACCAGATCGTCAGCCCCTCATAGATGCGGCGATCGGCATTGGCGGGCTTCGCATTGAAGCGCGCGCGTGCCTCGGTCGCGACGACGTCGCCGATCTTGCGGACGAGCACCGGATCCCAGGTCGCGGCCATGCCGATCGCCTGCGGAAACACGGTCGCATGACCGTTGCGCGCAAGACCGTGCAGCCCCTCGTTCCACCAGTCATAGGCGGGCAGACCGACCTTCGGATCGGCGGGCGCGGTGCTTTGCAGCTGCGCGGCCTTTTCCTCCATCGACATGGTGGCGACCGCGGTGGCGACGGGATCGGCGGAGGCGAGCAGGAGCCAGATCATCGGGCAAGGGTCCTCAAGGTGAGCGCTTTGCGCAGTGTGGCAGGCGACGCGGCCGACGCAACGGCGACGGTCCGCGTCTCGCCCGGCAGAAGGTCGAACCCGTCATCGGCGGGCTGCGCTGCCACGTCGCCGAAATCGAGCATGACCGCGCGGGCGAAGCGGCTGGCGGTGATCGTCGCGGTCGAGCCCGACCAGGTGACGCTCAGGCCCGGATCGGGATAGGCCATGTCCTTGGGCAACGCGCGTTCGATGATCGCACGGCTGGCGACCGCGTCACCGACGATTAGCTCGGCGACCGCATAGCTGGCCCCCGGCGCGGCGCTGCCGAACAGCGTCGCATCGGGGAGCGTCGCGGCGAGCGTCGACGAGAGCGGCGGCAGCGTCGCGGGCTTGGTGGTGTCGTTCAGCACGGTGCCCGCCATGTCCATCGCGCGCACCCGCCAGCGCGCGGCGATCGGCGTGGTCGCGTCGGAGATCAGCGAGATCCGCGTCGCGCCATCCTTGTGCTCCGCGGCGATTGCCTGGGGTGCGAAGAAGCGCCGCGCGGCATAGTTGAGCAGCTTCCACTGGCCGTCATGATCGATGCTCGCCCAGCTGATCGAGGGCCAGACGTCGTTCAGCTGCCAGTAGAGCGATCCCATCGTCACCGGGCGGCACGCACGGTGATGCAGCGCGGCGATGCGGATCGCCTCGGCCTGGTTGACCTGCGTGAGATAGACGAGATCGGCGAAGTCCTTCGCCGGGCGCAGGCGATCGCGCAGGTACATCAGCAGGCGCTCATTGCCCTCGCCGGCGAGGAACTTCTGATGCGCCTTCATCACCGGGCTGTCGGCGGCAAGCGGGCCCTTGCCCGCGAAGGCGCGGATCGTCGCGAGGTCCGGCATCGCCTGGAACCCATATTCAGACATGAAACGCGGGCAGCTGTCTAGATAGCGTTCGACCGGCTTCGATCCGGACCAAACATCCCAAAAATGGCGATCGCCGTCCTTGTCGGTGTCGGTCGGGCCCTCATAATCGGTCGAGGGGGAGCCCGGCCAATAGGGCGTGCCGGGCGAATATTGCGTCACCGCCTGGCGCAGCACGCGGTCGAACAGAACCGCCATGCCCGCGCCGATCCGCTCCTGCTCGTCCGCGCCGACCGCCTTCTTGAACGCCTTGCGGTCGGACCAGTTCTCCCAGCCCGACAGCACTTCGTTGCCGCCGGCCCAGATCACGACCGAGGGATGCGAGCCGATCCGGGCGACTTGCTGCTCGGCTTCGATCCGGACATTCTCGCGGAATGCGGCGTCGGGCGGCGTGACGCTGCCGCCGAACATGAAATCCTGCCACACCATCAGCCCCATGCGGTCGGCCAGGTCGTAAAAGGCGTCGTCGAGATAATAGCCGCCGCCCCAGACGCGGATCATGTTCATGTTGGCGTCCGCCGCGCCCTTCAGGATCGTCTGCATATAGGCGGGGGTGACGCGCGACGGGAACATGTCGAACGGGATGAGGTTCGCGCCCTTGGCGAAGATCGGCGTGCCGTTGACCTTGAAGCCGAAGCTGCCGTCCTTGCGGATCAGTTCGACCGTGCGCAGGCCGATCCGCCGCGTGACACTGTCCTCTGCGGTCGCTTGCGCACCGGCAAGCGAGGCGGTGACGGTGTAGAGCGGCTGCGCGCCATAGCCGATCGGCTGCCAGCGCTGCGGGGCGGCGATCGTCAGCGGCAGCGAGACGCTGTTGCTGCCGGCGGCGAGCGTGACGCTGCGGTCGACCGTGACGGTCTTGCCGTCGGGGCCCGTGACCACGGCGTGGACGGTGGTGCGGCCGGGCGTGTCGGCGACGATGTCGAGCCTGGCCGCGATCCGCGCCTCGGCGTCGCTCAGATCCTCCTGCTCGACCCGGAACGTCTCGATCCGCGCCTCGTCCCAGATTTCGAGACGGACCGGGCGCCAGATGCCGATATTGACGATCCGGGGACCCCAGTCCCAGCTGTAATGATATTTGGGTTTGCGGATATAGGGCGAGGTCTGCTTGCCCTTGGGCTCGTCGCCGAACGCGCTGTCATATTCACCGGGCAGCGGATGCTTTTCGGCGAGCACCATCGGCTGGAGTGTGCGGATCGGCGAGGCGATCGTCACCAGCACCTCGTTGCGGCCCGCCTTCAGCGCCGATTTCGCGTCCACGCGCCAGCGACGGTGCGCGTTGTCGGTCTTGAGCAGCGGCGTGCCGTTGACGGTGACGGTCGCAAAGGTGTCGAGACCGTCGAATACGAGATCGAGATGGTCGCGCGCCAGCATCGCGGGCGTGACGTCGAGCACGCGGCGGAACTGCCACCGGGTCAGCCCGGCCCACTGGATCGCGCCCTCGTTCATGCCCTTGTAGGGATCGGGGACGCGGCGCGCGGCGATCAGGTCCTGCTGGACCGAGCCCGGCACCGTGGCCGCGAGCCATTTCGCCTCACGCTTGTGCGCGGCGACCGCGCTCGTGTCGGTCGGATCGATCCGGACCTGCCAGTCGCGGTCGAGCGTGACCACCGTCTTCGGGGCCGAGATCGCGGGCGAGGCGAGCGCGAGGAGAGGGAGAAGGAACCAGCGACGCATCAGCGTGTCTCCGTGAGTTGCATCCGCTCGACCGCATAATAGGGATCGGACGTGGGGGAGGTGAATTGCAGGCAGATGTCGCGGTCGCCGGTCAGCGCGGGAAGGCGGCCCCTGACGCTGAACCGGGTGGCGGCGGTTGCCGGATCGGGGAGCGGGAAGGTGCCGGCGACGACCGGCTTGGCACCCGCCACGGTGCAGCCGACGAGCACGATCAGCTCGCCGTGCGGGGTGACGTTATAGTGCCGGCGCAGCTTGGTATCTTCATGCGCCAGCGCATAATGACGCGGCAGGCGGGCGATATCGATCGTGAAGCCCTTGGCGACATCCATCGGCGCCGCAGGATAGGCGGTGCACAGGTCGAACAGGTCGATATTGTACACCGGTGCGTTCGCCTGCGCCTCGGGCGTCAGCGGCACGCGTAGCGCGAGCGATCCTTTTGGACAGGCGACCATGTCGGAGGCAGTGCGCGTCAGCAGTGCCTGACGGCCGGTATCGAAGAGGCGTGGCTCGGCGATCTGCTGACCGGCGGCGTCAAACGCGGCGGCGCGGATCTTGACCCCAGGTTTGATCGACAGCGGTGCCGTATAGGCGGGCGACCGTGTGCCGGGGGCCTTGCCGTCGAGCGTGTAGCGGATCGTGCCATAGGGCGCCTGCGTCGCCAGTGAGACCTTGGCGCATTTGGTGCGCAGCGCATCGCCGCGTGTGCCAGCGAGCGTATAGCCGACCGCGAACGCGCTGTCCGCGACCTGCATGCCGGACGTGCGCCAGCGGCCGATCTGCGGCTGGACCCGTTCGAGGAAACTGCCGAAGTCGCGCTTGTCCTTGCCCGACCAGGTGATCTCGGCGAGCGCGGCGGCGCGTGGGAAGATCAGATGCTGCATCTGATAGGGCGTGACGATATATTCGCTCCACAGATTGCCCTGTGCGCCGAGCACGTGATGCGCCTTGTCGGCGGGGATCCCCGCGGGCATCGGCTCATACTCGTACACGGTCTCGAGCGACTGGATGTCGATCCGGCCCGGCGGTTCGTCGCTGCGATCGCTTTGCAGGCTGTTGAGATAGAGCGTCGGTGCAGGCGACAGGACGACGTCGTGGTTCTGGTTCGCGGCCTCGACCGCGCCCTTCTCGCCACGCCACGACATCACCGATGCGGAGGCGGGGAGGCCGCCTTCGAGGATTTCGTCCCAGCCGATCAGGCGGCGGCCCTTGCTGGCGAGATATTCGCCGAACTGGTCGATCATCCAGCTCTGCAGTCCGTTCTCGTCCTTGACCCCGAGCTTGACCATCTGCGCCTGGACTTCGGGACTGCGTTCCCACTGATCCTTGACCGCCTCGTCACCGCCGAGATGGACATAGGTGCCAGGGAAGACCGCCATGATCTCGTCGAGCACCGTCTTGACGAAGGCGATGCCCTTGGGGCCGGGATTGAAG
Source organism: Sphingomonas sp. FUKUSWIS1 (assembly GCF_000733135.1). Taxonomy (NCBI): domain Bacteria; kingdom Pseudomonadati; phylum Pseudomonadota; class Alphaproteobacteria; order Sphingomonadales; family Sphingomonadaceae; genus Sphingomonas; species Sphingomonas sp. FUKUSWIS1. The sequence goes on along the minus strand of NZ_JPJC01000024.1, from coordinate 21,072 downwards.
AGATAGGGGTTCACGCCCCAGTCGCTGCTGACCTTCGGCGTGTCGCCGAGGACGCCGAGGTCGGGATAGGCCGCGACGAGCGCCTGCGCGTGGCCGGGCAGGTCGATCTCGGGGACGACGACGATGCCGCGCTCGGTCGCATAGGCGACGAGCTTGCGCAGCTCGTCCTGCGTGTAGAAGCCGCCGACCTGCGTCCCGGGCGCTTCGCCGGTCGAGGGCGACGTCCGGACGCTGCCGATCGCGGTCAGCCGGGGATAAGCCTTCACCTCGAACCGCCAGCCCTGATCGTCGGTGAGGTGGAGATGGAGCGTGTTGAGCTTCACCGATGCCATCTGGTCGACGATCGCATAGAGCGAGGGCAGCGACTGGAAATGCCGTGCGGTGTCGATCATCAGCCCGCGCCAACCGAAGCGGGGGGCATCATCGATCGTGACCGCTTGAATCCGGACGGGCTGGCCGAAGGCGCGATCGGGGCTGATCAGCTGCGCCAGCGTCATCGCGCCATAGACGAGCCCGGCATCGCCCGACGCCGCGATCCGCACGCCGGACGCATCGACCGTCAGGCGATAGGCTTCCGCGCCCTTGATCGTCGCGTCGCGATCGATGCGGATCACGCCGCGCGCGCCGGTTGCCAGCGTCAGGCCGCGTTCGGTCTTCACATGGGCGAGGAGCAGACGGGCGGCGGCGGTGGTGCCGGCATCGCCGGGATCGGCGGACACCGTGCTGCCCGCCGCGATCGTCACGGCGCCGGTCCCGCGCGTCATCGCTGCGGGTTGCGGGACGAGCGGCAGGCGGTCCTGCGCATCGGCCACGCCGGTGGTGCCGAGCATCATGCCGGTCGCGATAAGCGCGCATCCGAAACGGGGGGGTGCGTTTGACCGCATGATTTCTGCTCCCGGTAACCGGCTCCTCACGGCCGCTGGTCGGGGAATGTAACCAATATAGGTCCAGACACAAGCCGTTGATTGGGCGGCGTCCCGAAAGCAGGTCCCGAGCCGCCGCAAAGTTTGCCAGTGTTTCAGCCGATCTGGTCGCATCGAACCGTTTTGGACGGAAATACCAATATAATCCTTGGCGCCGGTCTGGTTGCCGCGCGGCTGTGCTTTGGCTATCCTCCCGCGCCAGGACAGGGTGTGGCGCGCTTCGGGCTGCCAGTCAAAGGGGGGTACATGGCGTTTTCCGATGATATCGGACGCTTTCGCAAGGGCAATCCGTCGCCGCTCTATCTTCAGTTGCAGGATCTGATCCGCAACGCGATCGGCGAGAAGCTGCTCGTCCAGGGCAATGCGATCCCCGCCGAACGCGATCTGGCGATCGAATATGACGTCTCGCGCATCACCGTGCGCAAGGCGATCGGCGGGCTCGTCGAGGAAGGGCTGCTGACCCGGCGTCGGGGTGCGGGCACGTTCGTCGCCGGTCGCGTCGAAAAGAGCTTCTCGAAACTGTCGTCGTTCAGCGAGGACATGGCAGCACGCGGCCGCACATCGAGCAGCACCTGGATCTCGCGATCGGCGGGCCAGGTGAACCCCGAAGAGGCGATGGCGCTCGGCCTGTCGCCGGGTGCGCCGGTGTTCCGCTTCAACCGTATTCGCTATGCCGACGAGGAGGCGATGGCGCTCGAATTCTCGACCATCGCCGGCTATTGCCTGACCTCGGTCGATGGCGTGACGGACTCGCTCTATGCCGCGCTCGAAGCGGCGGGGAGCCGGCCGGTGCGTGCGCTGCAGCGGCTGCGTGCGGTGCCGTTCGGCGGCGAGCATGCGCGGATGCTGGGGGTCGATGCCGGTCATGCCGGGCTGCTGATCGAACGCCGTGGCTTCCTGCGCGACGGACGTGCGGCCGAATTCACGCGCTCCTATTACCGCGGCGATGCCTATGACTTCGTCGCCGAACTGGCCGACATCTGATCCGTTACACCGAAAGACTGCCATGAACCGACGCCAGCTCCTCATCGGCACGGCGGGCGCCGGTGTCGGCGTCGTCGTCCGCCCGACCGACGCCTTTGCCGCTGCCGGGGCTGGCCCAGGTCGGCAGGCAGGCGAGGCCGGCGCGTTGCCGATGCCCGCGCCGTCGCGGACCCTGCCGCCCGCGATGCATGTTCAGGACCCGTCCTGCACCCGGATCGAACGCGGCTGGGTGTTTCATGAAGGCGATGTCGCGACGCCCGCGCCCGAGGGGCATAATGCGACCTATCTGAGCGTGAAGGCGGGCAATGCGCTTGGCGCCGCGGCCATGGCGTTTGACGATTCGGACTGGACGCAGGTCCGGTTGCCGCACGACTGGGCATCCGCGCAGCCGTTCGAGCGCGATGCGAATATCTCGCAGGGCTATCGCCGGCGCGGCATCGGCTGGTACCGGCGGACGCTGCGGCTGGAGGCGGACGATCGCGGCAAGACGATCGCGCTGCGGTTCGACGGGATCGCGAGCAACGCGACGATCTGGGTCAATGGCAGCGTCGTCGCGCACAACTGGTCCGCCTATAACAGCGTCGAGATCGACTTGACCCCGTTTGCGCGGTTCGGCGACGACCTGAACATGATCGTCGTGCGCGTCGACGCGACCGCGATGGAAGGCTGGTGGTACGAAGGCGCTGGCCTGTACCGGCATGTCTGGCTGATCCGGCGCGGGCCGGTCGCGATCGTCACCGACGGCGTGCACTGCGATCCGCGACGCGACCCGGCGGGGGGCTGGCACGTGCCGGTCGCGGTGACGATCGGCAGCATCGCGCGGGCTGCGGTCGGCGTGACGATCGAGACGATCTTGCTCGACCCGGACGGCAAGCCGGTTGCGACGGCACGCGCGGCGGCGACCGTCGCGCCGCTCGATCCGGTGGTGACGACGCTGACGATGCCGGTGACGGCGCCCCGCTTGTGGTCGATCGAGACCCCGACGCTTTACACTGTCCTCACGCGCGTGATGCGAGACGGCAGCGTCATTGACGAGCGGCGGACACGCGTGGGGTTCCGGACGATCCGCTTCGATGCGGACAGGGGCTTCTTCCTGAACGCTCAGCCGGTGAAGCTGAAGGGCGTGTGCCTGCATCAGGATCACGCGGGCGTCGGCACCGCTATTCCCGACGGGCTGGTCCGCTGGCGGCTCGAACGGCTCAAGGCGATGGGCTGCAACGCGATCCGCTGTTCGCACAATGCCCCGGCGGCCGAACTGCTCGACCTCTGCGACGAGATGGGGTTCGTCGTGATGGACGAGAACCGCCAGTTCAATCCCGCGCCCGACTATATGGCGCAACTCGAATGGATGGTGCGGCGCGATCGCAACCATCCGAGCGTGATCCTGTGGTCGGTGTTCAACGAGGAGCCGATGCAGGGGACGGAGGCCGGCGTCGAGATGCTCCGGCGGATGGTCCATGCGACGCACGCGCTCGACGACAGCCGGCCGGTGACCGCTGCGATGAACGGCGCCTTTTTCGATCCCGTCAACGTCTCGAGCGAAATCGATGTGACGGGGTTCAACTACTATCAGGGCGATTATGATCGCTTCCACCAGCTCAACCCGACCAAGCCGATCACGAGCTCGGAGGATACGAGCGCCTATGAGACGCGTGGGGCCTTTGCCAGCGATCCGGCGCGGCATGTCCAGTCGTCCTATGACGTCGAGGCGGCAAGCTGGGGGGATACGCATCGCGGTACCTGGAAGAAGATCGCCGAGCGGCCGTTCGTCGCGGGCGGCTTCGTGTGGACGGGGTTCGATTATCACGGCGAGCCGACCCCGCATGAATGGCCGACGATCTCGAGCTTCTTCGGCATCCTCGACCTGTGCGGTTTTCCCAAGACCGCGTTCGACATCCACCGCGCGCACTGGGTCGATACCGCGCCGGTGGTGAGCATCACCCCGCACTGGACCTGGCCGGGGCGGGAAGGCCAGCCGGTCACGCTGCTGGTGATGAGCAACGCCGAGCGCGTCGAGGTCCGGCTGAACGGCCGGGTGGTCGGGGAGGCGGCGGTCGACCGGATCATGGGGAATGAATTCGTCGTGCCCTATGCGCCCGGGCGGATCGAGGTGATCGCGCGGCGCGGCGGTTCGCAGGTAGCGCGCGCGGCGCATGAGACCGCCGGGCCGCCGGTCGCGTTGCGGCTGACCCCGGCGCGGACCGTGATGGCAGGCGATGGCGAGGACGCGCAGCCGGTGACGATCGATGCGGTCGATGCGGCAGGACGCCATGTGCCGACCGCCAACCTGCCGACGCGGTTCGCGGTCGAGGGGGCGGCGATCATCGGGATCGGCAATGGCGATCCGAACAGCCATGAGAGCGAGAAGGGCAATGCCCGATCACTGTTCAACGGCCTCGCGCAGGTCATCGTCCAGGCGGGCGAGGGGCGAGGGCGGATCGTGATGACCGCGACCGCGCCGGGCCTGAAGCCGGCGCGGCTGACGATCGACCGCGCGGGTCTCGCACCGCCTGCGCAGGTTGCCGTGACGCTAGCTGCGATGGCGATCCGCGAGTGGCGGCGTTCGCCGGCGATGACGGCGCGGCCCGATCCGGCGCTGGCACCGGTCGATGGCGATAATAACAGCTGGGCGTTCGTACGCAGCGGGACGCGAGTCGACCCGGATCGTGCGGGCCGCTGGCGCATCTATCGCACGACGGTCACGCCGTGGCGGCGGGTTGCGCAGGAGGGGGGCGTGATCCGCTTTGCAGCGATCGCCGGGCGTGCGGAGCTATGGGTCGACGGCACGCGGCTTGCGGTAAAGGACGCCGCATCGGTCGGACCGTTGGAGGCGGCGGTGCCGCCGGGCGGCGGCGTGCGGACGATCGCGGTGCTGGTCGAGGCGGCGCCGGGCGTCGTGTCCGGGCTCGTCGGCGGCGTGACGCTGGAGCCGCGCGCACGATAACGAGGGCGGTGCCGTGCCGCCCGTCCCCCGGCCGATGCCGCAGGGACAGGCGGAATGGGCGTCAGGCGGCTGTGTGGATCAGCGTCGCGAGCGTCGCGTCGGTCCCGAGCAGGTGCAACTGACCGGCAGCGGGGCGTGCGGTGGCGCGGAGCCCGAGCCGTGCAAGCCGCGGTTCGTCGATCGCCGCAGCGTCGGCCACTTCGATCCGCACCCGACCGGGGTGGCGGCTCGCGGTGACGACATTGCCCTCGCCCCCGAGTGCGGCAAAGGCCGCTTCCGACAGCCGCACCGCGGTGGTGTCTGGCACGGGTGCGGCAGTCGCAGCGGGCGCAGCGCTGGCGATAACCGCCGGACCGCCCAAGGCCAGCGCATCGCGGATCTCGACCGCGACCACATCCGCGATCGGGCCGAGCACGACCTGCAGCGCGGCGTTCGATGGGCGCAGGATACCGCGCGCGCCGAGCGCCTTGAGAGCCGCGTCGTCGACCGCGGACTGATCGACGACGATCAGACGCAGTCGCGTCGTGCAGGCGCTGACGGTGGTCAGGTTCCCACCGCCGCCAAGCGCCTGTGCGAATGCCGCGCCACGACCGCCTGCTACCGGTGCGGCAGCTGCAACGCTGGCCTCTGCTTCCCGGCCCGGGGTGGCGAGGTCGAACTTGCGGATGAAGAAACGGAACAGCCCGTAATACAGCGCGAAATAGACCGCACCGACGGGGAGCAGCAGCAACGGCCGCGTCGCCTTGCCATAGTTGAGGACATAATCGAGCAGTCCCGCCGAGAAGCCGAAGCCGAGCTTCACGCCCAGCGCGTTCATCAACGCCATCGACAGCCCGGTCAGCACCGCATGGACCGCATAGAGAAGCGGTGCGAGGAACATGAAGCTGAACTCGATCGGCTCGGTCACGCCGGTCAGCGCGGAGGTCAGCGCGAGGCTGAACAACATGCCGCCGACGGCCTTGCGCCGTTCGGGAAGCGCGGCGTGGTACATGGCGAGACACGCGGCGGGCAGGCCGAACATCATGACCGGGAAGAACCCGGCCATGAACGCGCCGGCATCGGGATCGCCTGCGAAGAAGCGCCGCAGATCGCCGGTCGTGCCTTGATAATCTCCGGCGACGAACCAGACGATGTTGTTGACCAGATGATGCAGGCCGGTGACGAGCAGCAGCCGGTTGAACAGGCCGAAGAGGAACAAGCCGATCGCACCGCTGCCGCTGACCGCCAGGCTAAGCTGATCGACGCCCGCGTTCAGGATGCCGAAGCCCATCCCGAAGATGACCGCGAAAACCAGCCCGGCAACGCCGCTGACGATCGGAACGAACCGACGTCCGCCGAAAAAGGCGAGATATTCCGGCAGTTTGATCGCCGAGAATCGATTGTAGAGCAGCCCGCCAGCGAGCCCGGACAGGATCCCGATCGGCACGTCGAGCCGCGCGATCGCCTTGGCCTTCCAGGCTGCGGCGACAATCTCGAGCGTCGGGGTCGCTATCCC
>NZ_JPJC01000024.1:0-14639 GCF_000733135.1 Sphingomonas sp. FUKUSWIS1 | reverse complement strand
CGGGGACGGATAGGAACACCTTGCCCGCTTCGGTCGCGACGAGGAAGCACACGACACCCGCCAGACAGGCCGCCCCGTTGCCGTCACGTGCGAAGCCGGTCGCGACACCGATCGCGAACAACAGCCCGAGATGCGAGAAGATCGCGTCCCCGGCTGCGCTCAGGAACGCGATGTCGAGCAGATCGGGCTGGCCGAGACGCAGCAACAGGCCGGCGATCGGCAACACCGCGATCGGCAGCATGAGCGCACGGCCGAGCGGCTGCAGGGCTTCGAGTATCGACTTCATGCGGCAAACTCCCGGGCGAGCGTTCGGACTTGGGCGGCGGAGGTGCAGGCGAGGCACGCGGTCGCGTGCGCGCGGCAGGCATCCATGCCGAGCGTGGCGACCAGCGCCTTGATCTCCGGAATGATCGCCGGTGCGCAGGAGAGTTCGGTGACGCCGAGGCCGATCAGGATCGGTACGGCAAGCGGTTCGGAGGCCAACCCCCCGCAGACGCCGGTCCAGCGTCCATGGACCGCGCCACCCTTGCAGGTCTGCGCGATGAGGCGGAGGACGGCGGGATGGAGCCCGTCGATACCCGACGCGACCGCCGGATTTCCGCGATCCATCGCCAGCGTATATTGGGTGAGATCATTGGTGCCGACCGACAGGAACTCCGCCTCGCTGGCGATCAGATCCGCGGTCACCGCCGCGGCGGGAGTCTCGATCATGACGCCAACCGGGACGCGATCGGGCAGATCGAGCTCGGCGGCGATCCGGTCGACCGCGGCGCGGACTGCGCGCAGCTCGTCGAGGCTGGCGATCATCGGCACCATGATCCGGCACTGACCCGTGGGGCGTACCGAAAGAATCGCGCGAACCTGATCCTCGAGCATCTGCGGATAGGCGAGCCCGACGCGGATGCCGCGCAGGCCCAGCGCTGGGTTTTCCTCGGCATCCATCGGCAGATAGGGCGCGGGCTTGTCGCCGCCGATATCGAGCAGCCGGACGATCAGCGGGCGACCGTCGAGCGCGTCGGCGATCGCCTGATAGTCGGCGGTCTGTTCGGCAACGCTCGGCGCGGACTCGCGTTCGAGGAACAGGAATTCGGTGCGGAGAAGGCCGGAGCCCTCCGCCCCGTTGTCGCGCGCGAGACGGGCATCGCCGATCGATCCGAGATTGGCGAACGCCTCGATCCGCGTCCCGTCGGCCATGCGGCAGAGTTCGCCGGCGCGCGCGAGCATGTCGGCGCGGCGCATCTCGGCCTGCGCAAGCCGGACCTGTGCGGCGACAAGCGTGTCCGCGTCGGGATCGACGCGCATGAGCCCTTCGCTCGCCTCGAGGATGACGGGCGTGCCGTCCGCCAGCGGGGCAAGCGCGGGGCCGACCGCGACCAGAGCGGGCAGGCCGATCGTCGCGGCGAGGATGGCGACATGCGACGTCGGCCCACCGCGCGCGACGCACAGGCCGATGACCGTCGCGCGGTCGAGCGCGAGAATGTCGGATGGCAGCAGGTCGTCGGCGAGCAGGATCGTCTCAGGCGGAAAGACCGGGACGGTCGTCTCGACGCCTTCGAGGACCGCCAGCAGCTGGCGTTCGAGGTCGAGCATGTCGTCCGCGCGCTCGGCAAGCCGTGCATCGGTGCCGGCACGCAACGCGTCGGCAAGCGGCCGGATCGTGGCGCGCCAGGCGTGGCCCGCGCTCTTGCCCGCGGCGATCTGCGACTGCGTCCCGTCGCGGAGCGCGGGATCGTCGAGCATCGCCGCATGCGCCTCGACGATCGCCTTCTGCGCGCCCGCGCTATGGCGGGTCTGCTCGGCAAGCCGCGCGGCGAGCGTCGTGATCGCGCTCGCGAACCGCTCATTCTCGACGGCGATGCCCTGGCCCTGTTCGGAAACCACGATCTCGGCATGGCGGAACCAGCGCGCCTTGCCGACCGCGAGGCCCGGTGCAGCGGTCACGCCGAGCAGTGCGCCGTCGATCGCCGCACGCACCGGGCTGGCTGCTGCCGGGGCCGGGGCGGGTGCGGGAGTGGTCTCGTCCATGCCGCTGAGGATCAGCGCCGCGATCGCGTCGAGCGCGTCGGCGGCGTCGGGGCCCCGCGCACCGAGCGTGATCGGGTCGTTGTACCGCACCCCGAGCGCGAGCAGCCCGATCGGGCTGAGAATGCTGGACGTGTTCGCATCGCGCGTGACCGTGACGTCCGCGGTATAGCGTTTCGCGAGCGCCCCGAGCCGCGCGGCGGGGCGCGCGTGAATCCCGTGCGCAAGCGGCACGGTGATCGTCCGCGTCAGGATTTCGCCCGAGGCCGCGCCACCTGCGACTGCGTCGGGCCGGATGTCGGCTACCGGTTCGATCGTCATCAGCGGGTCGCCGAGCGCGACCTCCCGGTCGGTCGTGCACTGCGTGATGGCGAACCGGTCGGGGTTTACGACGATAATCGGCGTGACGACGGCGCGTGCCTCGCAGACGAGCAGGTCGAGATCGAAGCGGATCAGCGGCGCGCCCGTAACGACCCTGTCGCCGACCGCGACGCAGGGCGAGAAGCCCCGACCACCGAGCGCGACGGTATCGAGCCCGATATGGATCAGGATCTCCGCGCCTTCCGCAGTGCGCAGCGTGATCGCATGGCCGCTGTCGAGCAGCGTCAGCACGGTCGCGTCACAGGGCGCGTAGAGCCCGTCGCCGGTCGGATCGATCGCGACGCCGTCCCCCAGCATGCGGTCGGCGAAGACCGCGTCGGGGACCTGATCGATGGGCAGCGCCCAACCCTGCATCGGCGCGCTCAGGAGGATGGGAGCCATGGGGTCGTCCTTGGTGCCGTAAGGGGGGTAAAGCGGGGCGCGGTCAGGCGGACGGAACGCCGCCGAACCAGGTGCCCAGGGGGTGGAGATCGTGCGTCAGCCGCACCCAGTCGGCACGCTGCCCGGGCGCAAGCGCCCCGCGCGTGTCCGACAGGCCGAGAAACGCAGCCGGATAGGTCGACGCCATCGCGGCGGCGACTTCGGGCGCAAGGTCGAGCCGCGCGACCGCATTGCGAACAGCACCGGTCATGTCGAGATCCGATCCCGCCAGCGTGCCGTCCGCGCCGACGCAGCGGCCATCCTCGACATGGATCGGCCGCCCCTGGATCGTGAAGGACTTATCCGCCGCGCCGACACAGGGCATCGCGTCGGAGACGAGCATGAACCGGTCATGCGGGCGGCTGCGCAATGCGATCCGCAACGCGGCGTCATCGACGTGAAAGCCGTCGACGATGATCCCGCAATAGACCGACTGGTCGTCGAGCGCTGCGCCGACCACGCCGGGCGCGCGGTGGATCAGCGGCGACATCGCGTTGAACAGATGCGTGACGCCGGTGATGCCCGCAGCGATGCCCGCGGCGGCGGTTGCGTAGCTCGCGTCGCTGTGACCGATGCTGACCAGCACTCCGGCGGCGGTGAGCGCGGCGACCTGATCGGCGGTGACGCGTTCGGGCGCGAGTGTCAGCATGACGCGGCCGCGGCGGGGACGCGTCATCAGTTCCATCAGATCGTCGTCGAGATCCTGGAAGCGCGACGCATCATGGATGCCCTTGCGGGCCGCACTGATGACCGGACCCTCGACATGAATGCCGACCACGCCCGGCACGCCGGCATCGATCGCGGCGTCAACCGCATCGAGCGCACGCGCGATCACGTCGGGCGTGTCGCTGATCAGCGTCACCATGAACGCGGTCGTGCCGTAACGGGCATGCGCCGCACCGATGGCGGCGATCCCCTCGACCGTGGTGGCATCGTTGAACAGCACGCCGCCGCCGCCATTGACCTGCGTGTCGACGAAGCCGGGCATGATCCAGCCCCCGTCGAGGTCGATCGTCTCCACGGCCGTGCCCGTAGCGGGCGCCGCGTCGAGGCTGACGATCCGGCCGTCTTCGACGACCATCGTCGCGTCGGTGAGAACAGCGGCCGGCGTGACGATATGGCCGTTGGAAAACCGGAAAGTCGTCATAGCGTGCGCGTGACCTTGGCAAGATGCGAGGGCGCGTCGGGATCGAACCCGCGCGCCACGGAAAGGGCGTTGACGAGCTTGTAGAAGCTCTGGATCATCAGGACCGGCTCGATTGCCGGATGCGCGGTGAGCGCGGGCAGCGTCGCGTCGCCAGCCTGCGCGTCGCGTGCGGCATCGGCCAGCAGAACGCAGGCGCCGCGCCCCGCAAACTCTGCCGCGGCGTCGCGCACGCCGTCGCCGGCCGCGTCGGAGGTCGCCAGCGCGAGTAAGGGGAAACCATCCTCGACGAGCTGCATCGGGCCGTGGCGCACCTCGGCCGAGCTGAAGCTCTCGGCGTGAAGCGCGCAGGTTTCCTTCATCTTCAGCGCCGCCTCGTTGGCGATGCCGAAGCCCGGTCCGCGCGCGATGACGAAGAGGTTGGTGGCGGTACGCAACGGTGCGATCGCGCTTGACCAGTCGAGCGCCCATGCGCGCTCCAGGTCAGCGGGGAGTGCCGCCACCGCGTCGCGCAACGCATCGTCGTCGGCCCATTCCGCGGTGAGTGCCGCCAGCGCCGCCAGCGCGCAGATATAGGATTTGGTCGCAGCGACCGAGCGCTCGGGACCGGCCTTGAGCGCGATCAGCGTGTCGGCGGCGGCGGCGAGCGGCGACGTCTCGTCATTGACCAGCGCGACGACATGCGCGCCGCCTGCCTTCATCGAGGCGACCGTCGCGAGCAGATCGGGGCTGCGGCCGCTTTGCGAGATGGCGATGCAAAGCGTCGTCTGCGCGGAAAGCTCTGCGTCATACAGCGACACGACCGAGGGGGCGGCGGCCGCGACCGGGATGCCGGTCTTCGTCCAGATCAGGTATTTGCCGTAAACCGCGGCGTGATCGGACGATCCGCGGGCGCAGGTAACGACCACCGCGGGCGGTGCGGCCCGCAGCTTTGCGCCGAGTGTCGTGAAGGCGTCGGCATTGGCCGCGAGCAGCCGGGCAACCGCGGCACCCGATTCCGCCGCTTCGCTGAACATCAGCGTGGCTTCCGGGTCGCGTGCCGCCAAGGGGGCGGGGGGGGCGTTGGTCATGACAGCTCGCTCTCAGGATCTTGCACGGTGACCGTATGGCGGCCTTCGTCGTTGGATTATGCCAAGCGTAAGTTATAGATTGGTCTTATTCAAGCGTGTGTTTCTGCGTAAGCATATGTGACAGCTGGCGGATGCGGTCCGTACTGGTCGCGGTGCGGTTCGGCGCGGCGAAACCGAATCGCACGTCCACCGGATCGGCACCGCCGGCGATCGGCTGACGGCACGAGGCGTGGACTTCGGTGATGCCGGTGCGCAGCAGTGCAGGCAGTGATTGCGGGGAAACGCCGCTGCCCGCGAGGATGATGATGCGTCCGGCGGCTTGGCGATGCAGGTCAGCCACTGCCTCGACCCCGTCGATCGCCTTGGGCGTCCCACCCGAGGTGAGAACCCGGTCGAAGCCGAGTTCGATCGCGGTGTCGAGCGCGGCGCCAAGATCGGAGCACACATCGAAGGCGCGGTGCAGCGTCAGCGACAGCGGTCTGCCGCGCTCGCTGCCGAGCATCCGTGCGTGCGCGATCAGCTTGGCCAGAGTTGCCGCGTCGAGCCGGTGGTCGGCCAGGGTTGCGCCGATCACGATGCCCGCGAGCCCGGCGTGCGCAGCGGTGACGATATCGTCGGCGATCAGCGCGATTTCGCGCGGGGTGTAGGCGAAACCGCCCTCACGCGGGCGCACGAGCAGGTGCGCGGGGAGGGGGCCCTGCGCCGCCGCGCGGATCAGCGACGCAGGCGGCGTCAAGCCGCCGACTGCGAGCGCGGCGCACAGCTCGATCCGGTCGGCGCCGCCCTCCACCGCGGCATCGATGCCGTCGAGATCCTCGACACAGACTTCGAGCGTCATGGCGTCGCGCATCATGTGGTCAGCTCGCGAACAAGGCGCGCGCCTTCAGCACCGTGGTGCTGCCGCGCGCGTCGGTGACGGCGTAGGTAAAGCCCGGCAACAGGCAGAAGGCCCCGACCGCGCCCTTTGTATCGAGCGCGAGGAAGCCGACCTGCACGCCGCGTATCGCGTCGCCGCGCAGCCGCGCGATGTGGCGGACCACCTCTTCGCAGGCCTGTTGCGGTGACGCGCCCGCGCGCATCGATGCGACGACGCGCGCCGACCCTGCGACACGCGTGACCTCCTCGCCCAGCCCGGTCGAGGTCGCGCCGCCGACGCCGGCCTCTACATAGAGTCCCGATCCGACCTGTGGCGAATCACCGACCCGGCCGCGCATCTTGAACGCCATGCCCGATGTGGTGCAGGCGCCGGCCATCCGCCCCGTCGGATCGCGCATCAGCAGGCCGATCGTGTCATGGTCGAGCGCGCCACCGGGCGTCCGCGTGATGCGGTTCTCGCTATTGGCCTCGGGGCGATAATCCGCGGTCTTCAGCCAGTCGCGCCACGCCTTTTCCGCCTCGGGCGTCAGCAGCGACTCTTGCTTAAAGCCCTGGTCACGCGCGAACCGCGTCGCGCCTTCGCCGACGAGCATGGTATGCGGTGTCCGCTCCATCACCCGCCGCGCGACGGAGATCGCGTGCATCGTGTTCTCGAGCGCTGCGACTGCGCCGACGCCGCCCGCATCATCCATGATGACCGCATCGAGCGTGACATGGCCGTCGCGGTCGGGATAGCCCGAATAGCCGACGCTGTGATTGTCCGGATCGGCTTCGGGGACCATCGCGCCGGCCTCGACCGAGTCGATCAGCGATCCGCCGGCGCGTCTGCGGGCAAAAGCGGCGGCGTTGGCTGCAGCACCGAAATCCCAGGTCGACACGATCAGCGCAGGCGCAGGGCCGCCGGTTGCGGCGCGCGCGCGGGCGATCGGCGCAACAAAGGGCAGGGCCGCTCCAATACCACCAAACGCGGTCAGCAACGATCGTCTCGTCTTCATCAGCAGCCCCCTGTTGTCACCCTGGCGCCCAGTCGTATCGCAAGTCACGGCAGTCGACCAGTCGTATGGCCATTTTACAACATCCGGTCCGAAACGTTACACAGTGGTCTTACTAAGGTATTGACTGAGACCCGATTATGACCAAAACCTTACGAAGGAGACGGGGGCAGGCGACAACGCTGGCCCAAACAAGGGTTTTTAGTATGAACGTGCGTAATTCGGCGTCTTATATGGCGCTTGCGGGGGCACTGATGGTGTCCGCGACCCCGGCGATTGGACAGGTCACGCCGGCACAGGCCGAGGCTACCACGCCCGCGGAGGCCAAGGTCGAGGCGGATGCGGCGACCGCGACCAGCGCCGTCGACGCGCCGCCTGCCGAAGACCGCGCTGGCGGGGGCGACATCGTCGTGACCGGATCGCGCATCCAGCGTCCGAACATGACCTCCGCCGCACCGATCACCTCGGTCACCTCGCAGGACATCCGCGCCCAGGCTGCGGTCAATGTCGAGGACGTCCTCAACCGCCTGCCGCAGGTCGCGCCCGACAGCCAGCAGACCTATAATGATTCGGACGGCCGGCAGCGGATCAAGCTGCGCAGCCTCGGGTTCGAGCGGACGCTCGTCCTCATCGACGGCAAGCGCCTCGGCACGCAGAACGGGCAGGACGTGGGCATCATCCCGCCGTCGCTGCTTGAGCGCGTCGACGTCCTGACCGGTGGTGCGTCGTCGGTCTACGGGTCCGATGCCGTCGCCGGCGTCGTCAACTTCGTCCTGAAGAAGGATTTCGAAGGCATCCAGCTCGACGGAAACTATAATTTCTACAACCACAACAACAAGGACACGGTGGTCTCGTCGCTGGCACGCGCAGCCGGCTTCAACAGCCCGCGCGGCCTGACCAACGATGGCGGCCGCGCCGACGTCACGCTGACCGCGGGCAAGAAGTTCTTCGACGGGGCGCTGCGGATAAACGGCTTCGTCAACTACAAGCATACCGACGAGGTCCTGCTGTCCGAGCGGTCTAACTCGGGCTGCTACCTTACGCAGACGAGCCTCAACGCGCCGATCTCGTGCGGCCTGACGCCGAGCAGCTCGACGAGCGGCCTGATTTCGCCGCTCGACAGCAAGGGCGTCGCGACGGGGCAGTATGTCAACAACCCCAATGGCACGCGCACCTTCGTGCCGTTCGGCACCGGCGCGGGCAATGCGTCGAACTATTTCAGCAACTATGCCTATCAGCGCCCGTCCGAGCGCGTGAATGCGGGTGGCTTCGTCAGCCTCGACGTCGCGCCGGACGCCGAAGTCTATGCATCGGGCATCTGGTTCCGCGACAAGTCGTATAACAACTACCCGGCGATCGCGGGCGGCAACGTCCAGGTGAACTGCAACAATCCGTTCCTGTCGGCTTCGCAGGCCAGCACGATCTGCGGTGCGGCAGCGGGTACCGCGGCGTTTGCGCCGATCGACATCCGCTATCGCCTTGGCGAGGGCAATGACCAGCCGGACAGCTATCTGAACACCGGTCTGCGCCTGACCGGCGGCCTGCGCGGCAAGGCTGGCGATGCATGGACCTATGACATTGGCGGCGTCTATGCGCGCAACAAGCAGGACTACACGCCGAGCTTCGTCAACGCGGCCAATCTGCGGAATTCGCTGAACGTGGGCGGGACGCTCGCGGCACCGACCTGCGCAGGGACCACGGACGCCGCCTGCGTGCCGTTCGACGCGTTCAGCGCGGGCAACACTAATCCGGCGCTGATCGACTATCTCTACGACCGCGGCACGTCGACCACGATCGGTACGCTGTATGACGTGCAGGCGAACATCACCGGCGATCTCGGCAAGTACGGTGTCACCTCGCCGTTCGCCGAGCAGGGCGTCGCAATCGCGCTCGGCACCGAATATCGCAAGGATACGCTGAAATCGACCGCCGACAGCGTCTACCGCGCCGGGCTTGGTGGCAATGACACCTATCTCAAGCAGGACGTCTGGGAGGCCAATATCGAGGTCCAGGCGCCGCTGATCGAGCACAAGCCGTTCGCGGAACTTTTGCAGGCCAATGGTGGCTATCGCGTTTCGAAGTACAGCAGCAATTCGAGCAGCTTCAACACGTGGAAGATCGAGGGCATTTACGCCCCGGTCAGCGACCTGACGTTCCGCGCCTCGTTCAACAAGGCGCAGCGCGCGCCGACCGTGACCGAGATCCGGCAGGCGACCAATGTCGATTTTGCCCGTGGCGGATCGGGCACGTTCAACGATTTCTGCGCACCGACCGTGACGACCAACGCCGCTGGCGGCGTGACCTATGGCACGCCCGTCGCCTCGCGTGAGGTCTGCCGCGCGACCGGCCTGTCCGACGCGCTGTACGGCAGCCCGACGCTGATCTGTCCGGGGGATGCATCGACGGGGGCGACCGGATGTACGGTTCGCTCGGGCGGTTTCGAAGCCGATCCCGAAACGGCTTATACCCAGACCTATGGCCTGATCGTGAAGCCGCGCTTCGTGCCCGGGCTCGTCTTCTCGGTCGATCGCTACAAGATCAAGATCGACGACTCGCTCGGCTATAACGACTTCAGCTATTACACCGATGGCTGTCAGCGTTCGAACGGCGACGCGTTCTTCTGCCAGGGCATCGTCCGCAATCCCGGCACCGGCACGCTCTACTCGAACGCGGCGAGCAACCCGACGACCGGCTTCATCCGCCAGGGCACGACCAACTTCTACAAGTCGATCGCCCGCGGCTATGACTTCCAGGCGCAGTACACGCTCGATCTCGCCAGCGTCGGCAAGATCGACTGGAACTTCAACGGCTCGCTGACGACCTTTGCAGGTGGTCAGGACTCGCCGGTCCAGCCGACCCGCAACTGCGCAGGCTATTACGGCAATGGCTGCGGTCAGCTGATCCCGAAATGGTCGCACGGCCTGCGCGCGACCTATACGACGGTCGACAAGGGGTTCAGCGCGTCGTTCAACTGGCGCTATGTCGGTTCGCTGACGAATGCGGACAATTCGGGTGATCCGGCGATCGGCGGCACGCCCGAGCGCGAGCGGACCAGCTATTTCCGCGTCTCGCCGAAGAGCTATTTCGATCTCGCGCTCAACTTTGCGATCGACAAGGCGTTCTCGCTGCGCCTGATCGCGAACAACCTGCTCGACAAGAGCGCGCCGATCGTCCCCGATTCCTACAATGTCGCGCTGGCACGGACCAACACGATCCCGCAGCGCTACGACTCGCTTGGTCGCAACCTGGCGGTTGGTGCCACCGTCCGGTTCTGATCCCGTACCCCCACCTCAAGGCCCGCCGGAAACGGCGGGCCTTTTTTTATGCGCGCGTTCGGGGATGAAGAGGCGGGTTCGTGCTTGCGGGCGTGGATCGCATGGTCTAGCGAAACCGCCGCTGCCCGGGGCTTGAAGCCTGCAGGGCGGTCGTGCGGGTGTGGTGGAATTGGTAGACGCGCTGGACTCAAAATCCTGTTCCGAAAGGAGTGCCGGTTCGACCCCGGCCACCCGCACCACCTTTACTGTTTAAGAGCCCGGGCGACCGAGACCAGTCGGCCCGGCTCCACGGCTACGAAGCCGGAAAAATCTGAACATCGTCGAAGCGAAGCCCCGCACGAGCGCCACGCTCGGGCAAGCGACCGCTCGTGTCGATCTCGACGGCGATGTCGTCGACACGCGCCTCGACGCGCCACGTACCACCCCGCTTGTGCACGGCGCCGACGACGATCGACAGCGCACCGGGATCGTCATCCCCCAATAGCGCCTCGTGCGGGCGGAAGTGCAGTTCGGCCGGTCCGTTGGCGAGCGCCTTCGGAGAAACGTCGAGCGCCTGTCCGTGATGCAGGACGCGGCCATCGACGACCGTCACCGGGATACGGTTGGTCTCCCCGACGAATTCGGAGACGAACGGCGTGGCGGGCATGTCATAGACTTCGCGCGGGGTCCCGATCTGTTCGATGACACCGCGGTTCATGATGACGACGCGGTCGGCAAGCTCGAGCGCCTCCTCCTGGTCATGCGTGACGAACACCGAGGTCAGGCCAAGCCGGTCGTGCAGCTCGCGCAGCCAGCGGCGCAGGTCCTTGCGGACCTTGGCATCGAGCGCGCCAAAGGGTTCGTCGAGCAGCAGCAGGCGGGGCTCGACTGCGAGCGCCCGCGCCAGCGCGACACGCTGGCGCTGACCGCCCGAGAGTTGTGCTGGATAGCGATGGCCAAGATCGGGCAGCTGGATCAGGTCGAGCAGTTCGGTGACGCGCGCGCGGATGTCTGCCTTTGCCGGGCGATCGCGGCGGGCACGGACGGTCAGGCCGAACGCGATGTTGTCGGCGACGGTCATGTGACGGAACAGCGCGTAGTTCTGGAACACGAAGCCGATCTGGCGTTCGGCAGCGGGCGTCCCGGTCATGTCGGCGCCGTCGAACAGGACATGGCCGCTATCGGGGAAGTCGAGCCCCGCGATCATGCGGAGCAGCGTCGTCTTGCCCGAGCCTGACGGGCCCAGCAGCGCGAGGAACTCGCCCGGACGCGCTTCCAGGCTGACGTCGTTCAGCGCGGCGAACTGGCCGAACCGCTTAGATACGGCGTCGATGACGATACTCAATGCGCACTCCTTGCCTGATGATAGCCGAACCGCCATTCGAGCAGGCTCTTCAACACGAGCGTGACGAGCGCGAGCGACGCGAGCAGCGATGCCACCGCAAACGCGCCGACGAAGTCATATTCGTTGTACAGGATCTCGACGTGGAGCGGCATGGTGTTGGTCAGGCCGCGGATATGGCCCGACACCACCGACACCGCGCCGAATTCGCCCATCGCACGCGCGTTGCAGAGCAGCACGCCGTAGAGCAGGCCCCAGCGGATATTGGGCAGGGTGACATGCCAGAAGGTCTGCCACCCCGACGCGCCGAGCGACACCGCGGCCTCTTCGTCGTCGCGACCCTGCTCGGCCATCAGCGGGATGATCTCGCGCGCGACGAACGGAAAGGTGACGAACACGGTGGCGAGCACGATGCCCGGCACCGCGAAGATGACCTTCCAGTTGTGCGCGATCAGCCACGGCCCGAACCAGCCCTGAGCGCCGAACATCAGTACGAAGATGAGGCCGGCGACGACGGGCGACACCGAGAAGGGCAGGTCGATGAGCGAGATCAGCAGGCTTTTCCCACGGAAGTCGAACTTGGTGATCGCCCAGGACGCGACGACGCCGAACACGCAGTTGAGCGGCACCGAAATCGCCGCGACCAGCAGGGTCAGCCGGATCGCCGCACGCGCGTCGGGCTGGCCGATTGCGTCGACGAACATCGGCCAGCCCTTGGCAAAGGCCTGAACGAACACGACGACGAGCGGCAGCGCGAGGAAGAGTGCGAGGAAGAGGAGACCGACGCCGATCAGGATCCGCCGGGCGACGGGGCTTTCGCTGGACGCGGCGCGGGTCATTTCGCGCTCCGCTTCGTACGCCACGCCTGGAGCAGATTGACCAGCAGCAGCATCGAGAAGGAGGCGACCAGCATGACGCACGCGATCGCGGTCGCGCCGGGATAGTCGAACTGTTCGAGCTGGGTGACGATCAGCAACGGCGCGATCTCCGACTTGTACGGCATGTTGCCCGCGATGAAGATGACCGAGCCATATTCGCCGACGCCGCGCGCGAAGGCGAGCGCGAAGCCGGTCAGGAGCGCGGGTGCGATGGCGGGCAGGATGACCTGGCTGAACGTCTGCCACCGGGTTGCCCCGAGCGTCGCTGCGGCTTCCTCGACATCGGCGCCGAGGTCGGCGAGCACGGGCTGGACCGAGCGCACGATGAACGGCAGGCCGATGAAGATGAGCGCGACGACGACGCCGAGCGGGGTGTAGGCGACGCGGATGCCGAGCGGTGCGAGCAGCGACCCGATCCAGCCGTTTTCGGCATAGAGCGACACCAGCGCGATGCCCGCGACCGCGGTCGGCAGCGCAAAGGGCAGGTCGACCGCGGCGTCGACGAACTTCTTGCCCGGAAACTCATAGCGCGCGAGGATCCAGGCGATCAGCAGGCCGAACACCGCGTTGACCGACGCGGCCAGCAGCGCGGTACCGAAGCTGAGCTTGTAGGCGGACAGCGCGCGCGCCGAGAGCCCGACCGCGACGAACCCGTCCCAGCCAAGCCCCGCCGCGCGCAGGAAGATCGTCGACAGCGGGATGAGCACGATCAGGCATAGCCAGACGATCGTCAGCCCCATCGTCAGCCCGAACCCGGGAATGACCGACCGTCGCGCGCGGCGAGCGCGGCCGGGCCTGGCGCCGAGGCGCGCGACGTCAGCCACCGACGAGGATCCGAACGATCGCATTCCCGATCAGCGCTTCGGACCCGAATAGATCCGGTCGAACACGCCGCCGTCTGCAAAGAAGCGGGCCTGCGCAACCTTCCATCCACCGAAATCGCGAATGGTGCGCATCTCGATCTTCGGGAACAACGTCGCATAGCGCGCCAGCACCGCAGGATCGCGGGGGCGATAATAGTTCTTGGCGACGATGTCCTGGCCCTCGGGCGTGTAGAGGAACCGGAGATAGGCCTCAGCGACCTTCTCGGTACCGTGCGCCTTGGCATTGGCGTCGACGACCGCGACCGATGGCTCGGCGAGCACCGAGATCGACGGCACGACGATGTCGAACTTGCCGCTGCCGAGTTCCTTTTCGGACAGGAACGCCTCGTTCTCCCAGGCGATCAGCACGTCGCCGAGCCCGCGCTCGACGAAGGTGGTGGTGGCGCCGCGTGCGCCCGAATCGAGGACCGGGACATGGCCGTAGAGCTGCGAGACATAGGCCTGCGCGGCGGCGTCGGATCCGCCCCCGGCCTTCTTCCCATAGGCCCAGGCCGCGAGGAAGTTCCAGCGTGCACCGCCGCTGGTCTTGGGGTTGGGCGTGATCACCTGGACGCCGGGTTTGACCAGATCGCTCCAGTCGCGAATCTGCTTGGGATTGCCCTTGCGGACCAGGAACACGATCGTCGACGTATAGGGCGCGCTGTTGTCGGGCAGGCGCGTTTCCCAGTTGGCGGGCAGCAGCTTCGCACGCTCGGCAATCGCATCGACGTCATAGGCGAGCGCCAGCGTGACGACGTCGGCGCCCAGGCCGTCGATCACCGCGCGCGACTGCTTGCCCGATCCGCCATGGCTCATGTTGAA
Source organism: Sphingomonas sp. FUKUSWIS1 (assembly GCF_000733135.1). NCBI lineage: Bacteria > Pseudomonadati > Pseudomonadota > Alphaproteobacteria > Sphingomonadales > Sphingomonadaceae > Sphingomonas > Sphingomonas sp. FUKUSWIS1. The sequence goes on along the minus strand of NZ_JPJC01000024.1, from coordinate 575 downwards.
CCGCACCGTCTGGCCGGTGTCCTGCTTCCACTTGGCGGCGAACGCGGTGTTCACCGCCTTGTAGAGTTCGCGGGTCGGATCGTAGCTGACGTTGAGCAACTCGACCGATCCGTCCTTGCCCGTGCTCGAGGGCGACGAGCAGCCCGCGACGATCGCAGCAAGCGCCAGGCCGATATGCGTGCGGTTCAGTCTCATCCAGTCCCTCCGGTTCGCGTAATCCCTATCGCGTCGGTAGTGGTGGGGAATAGCCGCAAAGCTTGGCCATGCCAAAGCCTGGGTATCCGGCAGGCGTCACATCTGCAGCGGATCGGCATAGCCGGTGAGCTCGAGATAGCCGCTGCCGCCCGCCGTGCGGACCGCGCCTTCCCAGTAGACGGGCATGCCGCTGCGGCGGGCATCGAGCTCCTGATCGGCGAACAGCGGATCGAGGCGGAAGCGGCGGACCCCTTCGGGGAGGCGAATGGTGAGGCGTTGCGTCACGGGGTAGAGCGCCCCGGTGCGCGGCGAGCGCCACTGGCGGAGCGGATCGAACCGGACGTCGGCGGGCGCGAACCGGACGACGCGACCATCCGCAC
>NZ_JPJC01000023.1:0-17404 GCF_000733135.1 Sphingomonas sp. FUKUSWIS1 | reverse complement strand
ACGATGATCGATGTCGGCGGCGAATCGACCCGCCCCGGCGCGGCGGCGGTCTGGGAAGGCGACGAGATCGCCCGGCTCGTCCCCGTCGTCGAGCGGCTTGCCCGCGCCGGCGCGATCGTCTCGGTCGACACGCGCAAGGCCGGCGTGATGGCGGCGACGCTCGCCGCCGGCGCGCATATCGTCAACGACGTCGCCGCCCTGCTGTGGGACGACCGCGCGCTCGAGGTCGTCGCCGCCAGCGGCTGTCCGGTCGTGCTGATGCACTCGCCCGACCCCCGCGAGGGCGGCCACGGGCGGACCGGCTACGGAAACGTCGTCACCGACGTCTTCGACTGGCTCGAGGCGCGGATCGCCGCGGTCGTCGCGGGCGGCGTCGATCGCACGCGGATCATCGTCGATCCCGGCATCGGCTTCGGCAAGACGCTCGCCGACAATCTCGCGCTGCTCAACGGCCTGGCGATGTTTCACGGGCTTGGCTGCCCAATCCTGCTCGGGGCGAGCCGCAAGCGGCTGATCGGCGCGCTGTCGAACGAGGCCCCGGTCGGCGACCGGCTCGCCGGATCGCTCGCGCTCGCGCTCAAGGGCGTCGAGGCGGGCGTCCAGATCCTGCGCGTCCACGACGTTGCCGAGACCGTTCAGGCGCTGCGCGTCTGGCGCGGGATGCGTGACCTCGCACTCGTCGGCGGCTGACCCCGCGCCGATCTTCTGGTCACATGTTCGGGGCGGAATATCGCCGCATTGCAGCGAAATGCGCGATCGCGCATTAGACAAGGTGTCAGCAAGGAGCCTTTCGTTTGATCGTTACCGCAACACCGCGCCTCAGCCAGATCCTCAGCGAAGTGTGGCGCCCGTTGCTCGGGCTCTTTGTCTGGGACGTCGTGGTAACCATCACCTATTATGTCCTGCCCTTTCATGCGCCGTCGCTGCCGCTGACGCTGTTCGGCACCGCGCTCGCGCTGTTCCTCGGCTTTCGCGACAATTCCGCCTATCAGCGCTGGTGGGAAAGCCGCGGCCTCTGGGGGCTGATGACCAACGCCTCGCGCAGCCTTGCCCGCATGACGCGCAACCTGCTGCCCGAACCCGAAGGCCATGATCTCAAGCGCACGATCGTCCTGCGCCAGATCGCCTATGTAAACGCGCTACGCTGTCAGCTGCGCCGCCAGCCGGTCGCGCCCGATGTCCTGCGCTTCCTGTCGGAGGACGAGGCGTCGTTCGCACTCGCGCGGACCAATCCCGCCAACGGCCTGCTCGACGGCACCGGACGGCGGATCGACATCGCCCGCCGCAATGGCTGGATCGACACGATCCAGCAGGCCTCGTTCGAACGGCTGCTGGTCGATATCGCCAATGCGCAGGGCGGGATGGAGCGGATCAAGAACACCCCGCTGCCCAACCAGTACCGGTTCTTCCCGACGCTTTTCACCCGGCTGTTCTGCATCCTGCTGCCGATCGGGCTGGTCGAAACGCTCGGCTTCGCAACCCCGATCGGCTCGACGATCGCAGGGCTGATGTTCCTCGCCGTACTTCAGATCGGCGACGATCTCGTCGATCCGTTCGCGGACACGATCCACGACGTACCGCTCAACGCGATGTGCCGGACGATCGAGATCGACCTGCTCCAGGCGATCGGCGACGAGGCCCCCGAGCCGCTGAAACCGGTCAAGGGCGTGCTCTGGTAGGTCGCTGCCTTTAATCCAGCTCCAGGACAACGTCGCCTAGGGATCAGGCGACGTTGTCGATCCCGAGTTCGGCGAGCTTGCGGTACAGCGTCGACCGCCCGATCCCGAGCCGCCGCGCGACCTCGGTCATCCGCCCGCGATAATGACCGATGGCGAGCCGGATGAGGTCCGATTCGATCTCCTCCAGCGTGCGCAGATGCCCGTCTGCGCTGAACAGCGTCACACCACCGCCACCGGCCGCGGTCGCGGGCTCGGGCCGGCGACGGCTGCCGAGCGCCGCGATCTGCGGGAAATCGGCGCGTGTCAGCGCGTCACTCTCGCACAGCACCGCGGCGCGGAAGAGCGCATTCTGCATCTGCCGGACATTGCCCGGCCAGTCATATTGGACCAGCAGCGCCAGTGCATCGTCGGTGATGCCGAGCGGGCGCAGTCCCGGCTGCTGCGCGATCCGCGCGAGCAGATGGCGGGCAAGCGCCGGGATGTCGCCGGTTCGCTCGCGCAGCGGCGGGATCGTCACCTGCACCGCGTTCAGCCGGTAATAGAGGTCCTCGCGAAACCGGTCCGCCTCGACCTCGTCGATCAGCGTCGTGTTGCTCGCGGCGATCACCCGGACGTCGACCTGCTGCGGATGCCGCGCACCGAGTGCATGGACGTCGCCCGTATCGAGCAGATGGAGCAGCTTGATCTGCGCGTCGATCGGCATCGCGCCGATCTCGTCGAGGAACAGCGTGCCGCCGTCCGCCTCGCGAAACCGGCCGATCTTGCGCTCGAACGCGCCGGTAAACGCGCCTTCCTCGTGCCCGAACAGCTCGCTCTCGACCAGATTGGCGGGGATCGCGCCGCAATTGACGCTGATCATCGGGCGTTTGGCGCGCGGCGACGCCGCGTGGATCGCCTCGGCCACGACCTCCTTGCCGACCCCGCTTTCGCCTTCGAGCAGGATTGCGACGCGGCCGCGCGCGGCCTTGGCGGCGATCGCCAGCGCGGCGCGGAAATCGGGCGACGAGCCGACGATCTCGTCGAAGGCGAGCAGCGCGGGGATCTTCTCGGTCAGCGGGCGCAGCTCGCCCGCGGTCGTGCCGGCGACGACTGCATCGAGCGAGGCGAGCAGCCGGTCGGGCGCGAGCGGCTTGACCAGGAAGTCGGTCGCGCCCGCGCGCATCGCGTTCACCGCATGCTCGACCGATCCGTTCGCGGTCAGCATCAGGATCGGCAGTGCCGGGCGGCGATTGCGCAGCTCGGCGATCACCGCCGATGCGTCCTCATGCGGTGCGGAATGGTCGAGGATGATCGCGTCGAGCTGCATCCCGTCCTGCGTGCCGAGCGTGGCGATCGCCATCTCGCCGTCGCTCGCGAACACGGTCCGCCAGCCGCCACGCGACGCCAGTGCGGACACCAGCCGCCGTTGTGCAGGCTCGTTGTCGATCAATAGTAGCAGGCGCTGCCCGTTGCGCGTCATGGCGAATCCTGTCCCGTTTGCGGACAGTCTTTAGCGTTTTCAGGTAAAGGGCGACTTAAATATCGCTTTGGGGCGGTTGCGATGCGCTCCGACCATGTCGCCGCGGCTGTACGACGGCGTGAAGCCGGGGTTTGGAAGCGCGGGGGTTGAGGCTGGGGCATCGGCCCGATAAGGTCGCACCGATAACAGAATGGCGAGGGACGGATCATGGCGGACGATGCAAACATCAAGGGTCATGCTGCGACCTATGACAGCGTCATCGGCGTGATGAAGATCGGCGCGATCGCCTGTGCGGTGATCGTCGCGATCGTCATCTGGCTGATTTCCTGATCCGATGAAGATCGCCGTCCTCAAGGAGCAGGTGGACGGCGAGCGGCGGGTTGCCGCGACGCCCGAAACCGTCCGCAAGTTCGTCGCTTTGGGCGCGACGCTCGCGGTCGAGGCAGGGGCCGGCCAGTCCGCGTCGATCGCCGACGCCACCTATGCCGATGCGGGGGCGAGCGTCGCCGACCGGGCGGCGGCGATTTCGGGCGCGGACATCGTGCTCGGCGTGCAGGCGCCGGATCCGGCAACGCTGGCAGGCGTCGCGCCCGGCGCCTGGGTCGTCGCGAGCTTCAATCCCTTTGGCGAGCGCGCCCGGGTCGATGCCTATGCCGCGGCGGGCCTCGAGGCGCTGGCGATGGAGTTCATGCCGCGGATCACGCGCGCGCAGTCGATGGACATCCTGTCCTCGCAGTCGAACCTGTCGGGCTACAAGGCGGTGCTCGACGCGGCGGCCGAATATGGCCGCGCCTTTCCGATGATGATGACCGCGGCAGGGACGATCAGCGCCGCGCGCGTGTTCGTGATGGGGGTCGGCGTCGCCGGGCTCCAGGCGATCGCGACCGCGCGCCGGCTCGGGGCGCAGGTCTCCGCCACCGACGTCCGCGCCGCGACGCGTGAGCAGATCCAGTCGCTCGGCGCGAAACCGATCTTCGTCGAAAGCGTCGCCGGGATCGAGGGCGAGGGGACGGGCGGCTATGCGGGCGAGATGAGCCCCGAATATCAGGCCGCGCAGGCCGAACTCGTCTCCGGGCACATCGCCAAGCAGGACATCGTCATCACCACCGCGCTGATTCCCGGCCGCCCCGCGCCGCGGCTGATCTCGGCCGCGCAGGTCGCGAGCATGAAGCCCGGCTCGGTGATCGTCGATCTCGCGGTCGAACAGGGGGGCAATGTCGAGGGTGCGGTCGCGGGCGAGATCGTCGAGGTGAACGGTGTCAGGATCGTCGGCCATCGCAACGTCCCCAGCCGGCTCGCCGCCGACGCCAGTGCATTGTTCAGCCGCAATCTGTTCAACTTTCTCAGTGCCTTCTGGGACAAGGAGACGGGGCGGCCGGTGCTCGATGCCGAAATCGGCGACGCGATCCGGCTGACCCGCGACGGCGCGGTCGTCAATCCGCGTTTGCAGCCATGACCCGGCACGATACAAAACCCCGTTTGCGTCTCAACATTCGCAACATTCGCGGGGCTCAGGAGGGCTGAGATGGACTTTATCGCGATCCTGTCGATCTTCGTCATGGCCTGTTTCGTCGGCTATTATGTCGTCTGGTCGGTGACGCCCGCGCTCCACACGCCGCTGATGGCGGTGACCAACGCGATCTCCAGCGTGATCATCGTCGGCGCGCTGATCGCGTCCGCCGCGGCGGGATCGCCGGTCGCGAAATATCTCGGGCTGCTCGCGGTCGTGCTGGCGAGCGTCAACATCTTCGGCGGCTTTGCGGTCACCGCGCGGATGCTGGCGATGTACAAGAAAAAGGAACGGCCGGTCGCCAAGTGACCGTTACGGATCCGAGGGGAACTGAGTGATGCATGACGTAGCCGTGAACCCCTGGGTCGCGCTGGCCTATCTCGTCGCCGGCATGTGCTTCATCCTCGCGCTGCGTGGTCTGTCGAGCCCGGCGACGAGCCAGCGCGGCAACCGGTTTGGCATGATCGGCATGACGATCGCGGTCGTCACGACGCTGGTCACGCATCTCAACGTTGGCATCTGGGAGATCGTCGTCGCGATCGGCATCGGTGCCGCGATCGGGCTCGTCACCGCCCGGCGGATCGCGATGACCGCGATGCCGCAGCTCGTCGCCGCGTTCCATTCGCTGGTCGGGCTTGCCGCAGTGCTGGTCGGGGTTGCGGCCTATCTCAACCCGCAGGCATTCGGCATCTCGGACCTGATGATCCCGCTGCTTGGCGATCCGGTCGCGATCATTCGGCCGGTCAGTCGGATCGAACTGGGGCTGGGCGTCGCGATCGGCGCGATCACCTTCTCGGGCTCGGTCATCGCCTTCCTGAAACTCAACGGCAACATGGGCGGCAAGCCGATCATGCTGCCCGGGCGCCACGTCATCAACATCGCGCTGCTTGCCGCGATCCTCGGGCTGATCGCCTATTTCGTCACCAATCAGGAGCCGTGGATCTTCTGGACGATCACGGCCTTGAGCTTCGTGATCGGCTTCCTGCTGATCGTACCGATCGGCGGCGCCGACATGCCGGTGGTCGTCAGCATGCTCAATTCCTATTCGGGCTGGGCGGCGGCGGCGATGGGCTTCACGCTCCACAACACCGCGATGATCATCACCGGCGCGCTGGTCGGCTCGTCGGGCGCGATCCTCAGCTACATCATGTGCCGGGCGATGAACCGCAGCTTCATCAGCGTGATCGCCGGCGGGTTCGGACAGTCGGCCGAGGCCGGCGGCCCCGCGGCCGCCAGCGACCGTCCGTGGAAGCGCGGCTCGGCAGAGGACGCCGCCTTCCTGATGAGCCAGGCCGAACAGGTCGTCATCGTGCCCGGCTACGGCATGGCAGTCGCCCAGGCACAGCACGTCCTGCGCGAGATGGGCGACAAGCTGAAGGCGGAAGGGGTGCGCGTGAAATACGCGATCCACCCCGTCGCGGGGCGCATGCCAGGCCATATGAACGTCCTGCTGGCAGAGGCGAACGTGCCCTATGACGACGTGTTCGAGCTCGAGGACATCAACAGCGAATTCGCGCAGACCGACGTGGCTTTCGTGATCGGCGCGAACGACGTCACCAACCCGGCGGCAAAGACCGACAAATCATCGCCAATCTATGGCATGCCGGTGCTCGACGTCGAGAAGGCGAAGACCGTGCTGTTCATCAAGCGGTCGATGGGCGGGGTCGGCTATGCCGGGGTCGACAACGACTTGTTCTATCGCGACAATACGATGATGCTTCTGGCGGATGCGAAGAAGATGGTCGAAGACATCGTCAAGGCGCTCGACTGACGGCGTCCGCCTGTCCGCCTGTCCGCCGGATCCGCCGAGAACCGACCCATTTGGCGTGTGAATCCGGTACGATCTATGGCCTAATCGCGTCTGGCGGGGGATGCGGCAATGACGGCGATCGACGCGCTATCGGCGGACATACGCTATGATGGCGGTGCCGCTGCGGTTCTGATTGCGGACCTTGGCGGTGCGGGGGCAGGGGATCGGCTCGCGATCGCGCTGGACGCGCTGGGCGGACGCCTGATTGCCCGGATCGACTGGCACGTCCCGCTCGATCGGTCCGCAACACCGCGTATCATTCTGGTCGATACGGTGGGGATCGACGCGCCGCTGCTCGCCGGGCGGATGGCGCAGATTGTGGCCTGGGCCGCCGATACCGATGCTGCGCTGGTGGTCGCGCTGCGGCCCGACCAGATCGACGCGATCACCGCACTGACGCTAGGCGGTGCGACATCGCTGCTCGTCGATCCCGGGATCGGCGAGTGCGTCGCCGCGGTGGCGATCGCGATCGAACGATCGCGCCAGCCCGCCGGGGTCTTCGACGTCACCCGCGAAAGCGACGGGGCCCGGCTGGAGCGTCTAAGCGCGGAGGTCGGGCGCATTGCCGAGGCGCTTGCCCGGCTGACACAGGCAGATCATGATCGACCGTCCGATCCCCCGGCGATCGTCGGCGATCGATCGGTCGCCTATCAGGCAGCGCCCGGGGCGACGCAACACGACGCGACCGACATTCGACGCGCGATCCGCGCGCGGCGGCTTCGCGACCAGTTTTTCGGCGGCACGCTGTTCGAGGATCCGGGCTGGGACATGCTGCTCGATCTCTACGCCGCCGATCTCGAGCGGCGCCGTGTGTCGGTATCGAGCCTGTGCATCGCCGCAGCCGTCGCGCCGACGACGGCGTTGCGCTGGATCGCGCGCATGACCGATAGCGGGCTGTTCGAACGCCAGCCGGATCCGCATGATCGCCGCCGCGCCTATATGGCGCTGTCGCCGCCCGCGCGCGATGCAATGCGCGGCTATTTCGGCGCAGTCTTGCGCAACGAGTTGCGGATCGCCTGAACGCATGCGCTTTGGGGCTTGCCCCGACGCCGCAGCTTTGGCATCGAACCCCGACCTCAGGGTCTCATCCCGAGAGGGCGCTTAGCTCAGCTGGTAGAGCGGCTCGTTTACACCGAGTAGGTCGGCGGTTCGAACCCGTCAGCGCCCACCATATCTCCCGACACTGGACGCAGCGGCCGAACCCCGCTTTCATGCTGCCAAGGGAGATGCGAGGCTTATGGCACGACAGAAATTCCGGTGGGTCGCGACGGTGTGCGGGGGTATCCTACTCGCAGGGGCCGCGCAGGCGCGCCTCACGCCGTCAGAAATGCGGGCCGTCGCGACCGTCGATGCCGAGCATGAGCGCTCGATCGCACTGCTCAAGACACTCGTCGACCAGAACAGCGGCACGATGAATCTCGAAGGGGTCGCCAAGGTCGGTGCGATGGTCCGTGCTGAGCTCGAACCACTCGGCTTTGCGGTGACCTGGAAACCGATGCCACAGACGCAGCGGGCGGGACATCTGATAGCGCGGCACCCGGGCAAGCTTGGCGCCAAACGCCTGTTGCTCATCGGTCATCTCGACACCGTTTTCGAGCAGGATTCACCGTTTCAACGGTTCGAACGCAAAGGCGAGAGCGCGACGGGGCCAGGTGCGGGCGACGACAAGGGCGGGATCGTCGTGATGCTGTCGGCGTTGCGGGCGATGAAGGCCGCCGGCCTGCTGGACGCCGCCGATATCGAGATCGTGCTGACCGGCGATGAGGAAGATGCGGGCGACCCGGTGGCGATCGCGCGGGGCGATCTGATCGCAGCGGGCAAGCGCGCCGACATCGCGCTCGACTTCGAAGGCCTGTCGGTCGTCGAGGGTCGCGACATGGGATCGATCGCACGACGGTCGTCGAACGGATGGGTGCTCACCACGTCGGGCAAGACCGGGCACTCGTCGCTGATCTTCTCGGACGCCTATGGCGACGGCGCCATCAACGAAATGGCCCGGATCCTGGCGGCATTTCGAAAGGATCTGCCCGAACCCAACCTGACCTTCAATACGGGCGTGGTCGCGGGCGGTGCGACGGCGGCGCTCGACAGCGACGCCGTCCGGGCGAGCGCGACGGGCAAGGGCAATATCATCCCTGCAACCGCGGTCGCCCGTGGCGACTTCCGAACCCTGAGCGAAGATCAGACCATGCGGGTCCGTGCGAAGATGGAGCGGATCGTCGCGGCGCATGCGCCCGGCACGAATGCCACGATCCGGTTCGAAAGCGGGTATCCCGCCATGCCGCCGACGGTGGGAAATCGCGCGCTGCTCGACCGGTTGAATCTGGTCAATCGCGACATGGGATTGCCCGAGATGACGGCGCTCGATCCGCTCAAGCGGGGTGCGGGTGACATTGCGTTCGTCGCGGGTGACGTCGACGGGCTGATCGGGCTCGGAACCGCGAGCAGCGGTGATCATGCACCGGGGGAGACGGTCGACCTTGCGAGCATTCGCCGTCAGGCCAAGCGCGCCGCGATCCTGATGGCCCGCCTCTCACGCGAGCCAAAGGATCTGTGACAAGGCTCGACGCCTCTCTGGGCTAGCGGTCGACGACGTTCGGCTTGGCGGTCGCAACGACTGAATCATCGTCGCGCAGCTTGAGGAACAGCGTGTCGGTCGGGCGCGGAATGGCGACCGTACTGGCGGTATAGCCGTCGGGAATTGCCGCAACGCCGGTGAACTGCGCGTCTCCGCCAACAGCGGCGAGCAGATACAGCGCGTCACCGGTCAGCAGGCAGCGCGGCGCGCCCTTGTCGCATGTCACGCCCGTGATGGTCGGCAGGCGGACGAGGGTGACGAGTGGCGCCCAGTCGCTTTCCGCACCGTCCTGCAGGAGGCGGTATCGCAGCGGGCCATAGGCCGATACGCCCAGCGCCTTGGCCGGTTCGATCGTCGCAATCGCGACTTGTGCACTCTGGACGCGGTAGCCGTTCGCTGCGGCGATGACCGTCGACGCGCGTCCGTCGACCGTGGCGATCTCGACCTGTTCGCGTCCGCTGAACCGGGTCGCCCCCGCGCCGCGGAGCGAAAAGGTCAGGCTGGCATCGACCGACATGACGGTGCCCGACGGCAATGTGATCGGCAGCGACGCTGCGTGCGCCGCCGGGGCGAAGGTCTTGTCGATGAGTGTGACCGACGGCCGCGCGGGAGCGACATGCACGGCGACCGGCAGCACGCGACCGTCCTTCAGCGTCACCCGCCCCGATCGATCCTGGCCTACGGTCCAGGCGGCGACCGGAGCAGGCGTGTGGACCGTCATGACGCGTTCGTCGGCCTTGCCGGTCCGTACCACCGCACCAGGGCTGAATACCGCGCCATCGACGCTCAGCGAGGCGACGGTGTCCAGCCGTGTGCCCGTCAGGACACCATGAAGATCGCCGGCGTGCAGCGTGAACGCGTCGATCCGCCCCGTCTCCGTCAAGGCGGTCAGGGCGATCGTGTCGACGTCTGCGATTCCCTGCTGGCGGACGAGCAGGCTGACCTGCCCCGCCGCGATCTGCGCCTTCGGGATCGTTGCAGTGATCCGGCCATCCGGCAATGCGGCCCATTTGAGCGGCTCGGTCGTGCCGGAGGTGCGGGCGAGCGCGATGTCCTCGACACAGGCGGCTGCTCCGCCCTCGATCGTCAGGCTGTTATCGCGTCCGGCGATCACCGTGGTGCCCTCGATCGCGCGCCAGCTGTTCGCGCGCGGACTCTGGATGCGAAAGCGTGGACCGTCGAACGGGGTGAAGCCCCATACGCCGTGAAGCGTGGCGTCAAAGCTGACTCGCAGATCGCCGCCGTAGCTGCCCGGGCCGGCGAGAAGGAAACCCCCGCGTTCGACATCGGCGCTGACCGGCAGATCGAGCGTGCTGCCGTCGGCACGCGTCACGCGGACCGCCATCGCATGCGCATAGCGCGTGGCATAGATCAGCGGCGCGCCTTCGACTGGAAGCAGCACACCCTCTCGTGCTCGACACAGCGCGCGACCGGGCGCGATCGTCCGCAGCGGCGGCGGCTCGGGCGCCTCGATCGCCGGAAGCGCCGCGACCATGACCGACTTGGGCTTTGCAAAGGAGGGGGCGGCGTTCAGCAACAGCGACAGGCGCGCCTCTGCCGCACGGCCGAGGGCGGGTATATACTGGAACTGGGTCGACTGGAATGCGCCAAAAATCCGGGCAAGATCGCGAACGACACCGATATAGGAGCTGTAATAGCCGTATCCGGCCTCGGGTGTTGCGGCGAGTTGCAAGGCCAGATCGGTGGGGGCGCCGACGAGGGTTTCGGTCAGCGATGCGCTGTGACTGTCGGCCAGCAGTAGCGAGCTTCGGCTCTGCGTCAGGCAGGCCGCCTGGAGATCGATCGCCTGCTCGAGGCATTCGGCCTTGAGCGTGATTGACAGGCTGCGGGTCAGGACGGGTGATACGGTCTCGATCCGTTCAGGATGCGTGCGCTCGAGGCGGTGGATCGAGTCCAGGAACGTGTCGAGCCGCGCGCGGTCGAGCGACGCCTGGTTGAGCTCCTGCGAGGCGCGGACGAACGCGCCGGGCTGTTTGCGGACGGCGTCGACGATCGAGTCATAACCCCCGCCGGTTTCCGGCGCGAGGAAGAGGATCAGCTGGCGTGCGCCAGCGGGCACGGTCAGGTCGAGAGTCTTTTTCTTCCGCTCCCACGTCTTGGCCTGCGTGAACCAGTTTTTGGGGGGCGGATTGGTCGCGCCGCGCAAGAATGCGGCCACCAGCAGGTAATGGACACCCTGATCACGGGGTAAATCCGCACTCACCGCGATCCGGTCGCCTTCGCTGAGATTGGGCACCTGCCCGATCGGCAACCTCGTCGCACCGTGCGTCACCATGACGTTCAGCGCCGGACCAGACAGGTCGAAGGCCGCGGGGTCAGCCTGTGCCGGGGTGAGCGGCAGCAGCGCGGCGAAGAGCAGCGCGATGCGTCCCGACCAGGTAATCGACGCGCCGAGGGGGAATCGCGAAACAGCCATGGGCGCTACCCGTGGCGGCAGGGCATGGCCATTTTAGGGCGGTGGCGCAGGGTCTAGACCGCGACCTTCGCGTTCGTGCGGCCCTCGTCGCCGAAGATTCGCAGGTACCGGGCAATCTCGCCCGGATCGCCGGTCGCCTTGGCCGGATTGTCCGACAGCTTGACCGCCGGGCGTCCATTGGCCTGCGTGACCTTGGCAACCAGCGAAATCGGCTCGAGTCCGGCCATGCCATCGGGGTCGCACCCTCGGAAGTCGTTGGTCAGATTGGTCCCCCAGCCAAAACTCATCCGCACCCGGCCGTGGAAATGCCGATAAGTCTCTTCGATCGTGTCGACATCCATGCCGTCCGAAAAGATCAGCAGTCTCGTTTTAGGGTCGCGACCCTGTGCCTTCCACCAGGCAATGATCGCTTCGCCACCGGCGATCGGGGGTGCACTGTCGGGGCGGAAGCCCGTCCAGTCGGCGACCCAGTCGGGCGCGTTCGCGAGGAACGCGCTCGTTCCGAACGCGTCGGGCAACGCGATCAGCAGATTGCCGCCATAATGGCGTCGCCAGTCATCGAGCACCCGGTAGGGCGCATCCGCTATCCCCCGGTCGTCGTCGGCCAGTGCGGCATAGACCATCGGCAATTCATGCGCGTTGGTGCCGATGGCTTCCAGATCGTTATCCATCGCCAGCAAGACGTTCGACGTGCCGATGAAGCGGCTGCCAAGCCCTTCCTTGAGCGCCTCGACGCACCAGCGCTGCCACAGGAAGCCATGGCGGCGGCGCGTGCCGAAGTCGGACAGGACCAGATCGGGCAGATCCCTCAACCGTTCGACTTTGTCCCACAATTTGGCCTTCGCACGGGCATAGATCACGTCGAGCGCGAAACGTCCGCGATCGCGGACCGCCGCGCGCGCGCGCAATTCATTGATGATCGCGAGCGCGGGGATTTCCCACATCGTCGTTTCCGCCCAGCAGCCCTCGAAGCGCAGCTCGAACTGTCCGTCGACGGTCCGCAGCTCGTATTCAGGCAGCCGGAAGGCGGCAAGCCACTGCAGGAATTCGGGCGCAAACATGCGATCCTGGCCATAGAAGCTGTTGCCAGCGAGCCAGATCAGCTCCTTCTTCCCGAACCGCACCGTGCGCGCATGATCGAGTTGCGCGCGCAGTTCGCCTTCGTCGATGATGTCCGCCAGCCGCACGCTCGTCGTGCGGTTGATCAGGGTAAAGGTCGTCTGCACCTTGGGATGCAGGTGACGGATCATCTGCAACATCAGCAGCTTGTAGAAATCGGTATCGAGCAGGCTGCGGACGATCGGATCGAGCCGGAAGCCGTGGTCATAGGTACGCGTGGCAATATCGGTGACGGCCATGCCGATCTCCTTCCGGGGCGTTCAGCGCAGCAATGCAACGATATCGCGTGCAATGTCCGCTGGCAGTCGCGAAGCGCCGGCCGTGACCGTTGATACGGTCGCCCAGCGGCCGAGCAGCCCTGCCGCCGCCATCGCGGCATAGTTGACGCGGACGCGGTCCTGGAGCCCGGTATCCGCTTCGTAAGCGTCGAACGCATCGTCGGTATAGGAGCGCTTGCGCTTCTGGCGGATCAGCCCGCGTGCAATGTCTGCCGGCGTATCGAGGTAGACGGATAGATCAGGCGTCGGCAGGGCAAAGCTGCCCGTTTCGAGATCCGCGATCCAGGCCATCATCGTATCCGCTTCGTCGACGGGCACCTGCGCCGCCTGATACGCCATGTTCGACGCGATATAGCGGTCAAACACGACGACGTCGTTCGCCGCCATCGTCGCCATCAGGTGATCGCGCGATTCCATCCGGTCGAGCGCGTAGAGCACGGCGGCGGCCTTTGGTGACGTGCCGCGTGGCAGCGTGCCCGCGAGCATCGCCCCCAGCGCCCAGCCGCCGACCGTGTCCGTATAGCGCGGGAACGAAATGACCGCGGCGCTGCGTCCGGCGGCCTGCAACTGCTCGACGACCAGTGCGGAGGCCGTGGCCTTACCGGCGCCGTCGGCGCCTTCGATAGCGAGGAGGAAGCTCATCGCGCTCCCCTAACCGACCCGCGCGTGCAGGTCGATAAAGCTGTGCTGTAGCAAATTATACGGGGCCGTGCGGTCTGGCGGAGACGCCGCGCCGCCTTGGCGATGCCGTGCAGCGCTCAAGCTGCCGTCACCGCCCAGCGTGTCATTCGCAAAGTTTCTGGTGGTGGCGGATCACCTCGTCGATGATGAACCGTAAAAACTTTTCGGAGAATTCCGGATCGAGCTGGGCTTCCTCGGCGAGCCGACGCAACCGCGCAATCTGACGCTCCTCACGTCCGGGATCGGCAGCCGGCAGACCGTGCTCCGCCTTGTGCCGGCCAACCGCCTGCGTCACCTTAAACCGTTCGGCAAGCATATGAATCAGCGCCGCATCGATGTTGTCGATGCTCTGGCGATAGCCGCTCAGCAGGTCGTCGGGCATCGTGTAACCTCCACCTATTGCCGTCGCCTGCCTTTTGGTGAGGGTTTGCCGAGCCGGCAAGGGTTGCTTTGCGAGGCGGTAGCCGTCAGAGGCACGGGCAGATGAGCGCCACCGTCCACCGCCTCGACTCCCCTCGTTCGAATCCCGGGCCACAGCCTTCGCTGGACCCGATGGTCAAGCTCGTCACCACCGACATGGACCAGGTCAATGCGGTGATCGTCGCGCGCATGACCTCCGATATTCCGTTGATCCCCGAACTGGCGGGTCATCTGATCGCGGGCGGGGGCAAGCGGATGCGCCCGATGCTGACGCTCGCGAGTGCACAGCTGCTGGACTATGCCGGGACGCAGCATTACCTGCTCGCGGCGGCCGTCGAATTCATCCACACCGCGACGTTGCTGCATGACGACGTCGTCGATGGCTCCGACCTGCGGCGTGGGAACCGCACCGCGAACATCATCTGGGGCAATCCTGCGAGCGTATTGGTCGGCGACTTCCTGTTCAGCCGCAGCTTCGAACTCATGGTCGAGGCGGGCAGCCTGAAGGCGCTCAAGATCCTCTCATCGACCAGCGCGGTCATCGCCGAGGGCGAGGTCAATCAGCTGACGGCGGCCCGCCGCGTCGATCTGGGCGAGGAGCGCTATCTCGACATCATCGGCGCAAAGACTGCAGCGCTGTTCGCTGCCGCCTGCCGAATCGCTGCCGTGGTGGCCGATCGGCCCGAGAATGAAGAGGCGGCACTCGACGCCTATGGCCGCAACCTCGGGATCGCCTTCCAGCTTGTCGACGACGCGATCGACTATGTCTCGGATGCGGACACGATGGGCAAGGATGCGGGCGACGATTTCCGCGAAGGCAAGATGACCCTGCCGGTGATCCTCGCTTATGCGCGCGGGTCGGCCGAGGATCGTCAATTCTGGAAGGATGCGGTCGAGGGGCGTCGCGACACCGACGCCGACCTGCAGCATGCCGTGCGCCTGATCCGGGCAACCCGCGCGATCGACGACACGTTTGCGCGAGCGCGGCATTATGGTCAGCGGGCGATCGATTCGATTGCGGGCTTTGCCAATGGCGAGGCGAAGGACGCGATGATCGAAGCGGTCGAGTTTGCGGTGGCTCGCGCTTATTAAGTTCAACCGGCTGAGGCAGACACAATAACAGCGGCCGATCGCTCGGCCGCCGTATCTTCATTTACCGAGCAAAAAAGCTCAGCGGCACTTGACGTTACCGCGGTCGACCGACCGTCCGAGCAGTGCACCGCCACCGGCACCCGCCAGCGTTCCGAGCGTGCCGCCGCCGATCAGATTGGCAAGAACGCCGCCACCGAGTGCGCCGATCACGAGCCCGGTCGTGCCATCGTTGCGCTTGCAATAGGCCCGGCCATCGTTGCCGCGATAGATCCGGTCGTTGCGACCGAGCCGACGCTCGCGGTAGTTGCCGTTCTGATAGCTGCGCGACGGATCCCAGTTGCGGTCGTCACCGCGCCAGTTGCGGTCGTTGCCGCGGCGCGAATCATTTCCCCGGCGGTCGTCATGACGCTGAGCAGCGGCTTCGACAGGCACCATTGCGGGGGCGACCACGGCGACGGACATGAGCGCAGCGATAAAATGCTTCTTCATCGGGTATTACTCCAGAACTATACTAGGATAACCCGCGCAACGCCCCAAAGGTTCATATCGCCGTGTGGCGCGTCATCGAGCATGGCTGACCGTCGCCCGTCTCGACCTGCAACGTGGCATGGCCGATCCCGAAACGCTCCTGCAGCATCGTGCGGGTCGAGGTGAGGAACGGATCGCCGGGATGGCCGCCCGGCATGACCAGGTGCGCGGTCAGGACGGGCTCCGTCGTGCTCATCGGCCAGATGTGCAGATCATGGATCGCCGTCACGCCGGGCAGGGTGCATAGCGCCTCGTCGACCTGGTCGAATTCGATCCCGCGCGGCACCGCGGACAGCGCCATTTCGACGGTCTCACGCAGCAATCCCCAGGTTTGCCAGAAGATCAGGACCGCGATGACGATGGAGACCGCCGGGTCGATCCAGGAGATCCCGGTCTGCCAGATCAGCACGCCCGCGATCACGACCCCCGCCGATACCAGCGCGTCCGCGGCCATATGCAGATAGGCGCCACGGATGTTGACGTCCCCCTTGCGACCGCGCGCGAACATCCAGGCGGTGATCGCATTCACCGCGATGCCGATCCCGGCCACCATCGATACGGTCAGGCCCGCCGTGGGCGTCGGATCGGCGAAACGCTGTGTCGCTTCGAGCAGGATCGCCCCCAGCGCGACGAGCAACAGTAGCGCGTTGGTCAACGCCGCAAGGATCGTCGATCCCTTCAGCCCATAGGTAAAGCGCTTGGTCGGCTCGGTTCGCGCGAGCATCGTCCCGCCCCAAGCGACGACCAGGCCCAGCACGTCGGAGAGATTATGCCCGGCGTCCGCGAGCAGCGAAACCGAGTCGATCCGCACTCCGACCAAGGCCTCGACCGCGACAAACACGACGTTGAGCCCGATCCCGATCGCAAACGCGCGGTCGAACGATGCCGGAGCATGGCTGTGTGCATGTGCGTGCCCATGTCCTGCATGCCCGTGTGCATGCCCGTGTGCATGCCCGTGCCCGTGTCCGCCCAAAGCCCATGCTCCAATGATTCGGCCGGCGCGTAGCATCCGTCTTGCATGTGATACTAGGACGCCGCGCGATGGGATTGCAGGCCGGGGGCAAGTATCGGCAATACAGTGGTTTTCGCCGGGTTTGCGCTCAGCCCTCGGTCGCGAGCGCCTTCAACCGGTAAAGCGCGTCGAGCGCGTCGCGTGGGCTCATCGCATCGATGTCGAGCTTCGCCAGGTCTTCGCGCAGCACGTCGCACGCCACCTCCTCGATCTGCGCGGCGGCCGCGAACAGCGGAAGATCATCCAGCCCCGCCGCCAGACCGCCAGTTTTGGCACGCCCGGCTTCCAGCTTGGCAAGTACCGCTTTCGCACGCTGCACAGTGACCGGCGGCATGCCGGCGAGGCGCGCGACGGCCAGGCCGTAGCTGCGATCCGCCGGCCCGTCGGCGAGTTCGTGGAGCAGGACGAGTTCGCCCTTCCACTCGCGCGCGCGAACGTGGTGCAGCGACAGCGCCTCGCAGCGTTCGGCGAGCCGGGTCAGCTCATGATAATGCGTGGCGAACAGGCAGCGGCACCGATTGTCCTCATGGATCGCCTCGACCACGGCCCAGGCGATCGCGAGGCCGTCATAGGTCGAGGTGCCACGACCGACCTCGTCGAGGATCACGAAGCTCCGCGGCGTCGCCTGTGCGAGGATGGCGGCGGTTTCGACCATTTCGACCATGAAGGTCGAGCGGCCGCGCGCGAGATTGTCCGACGCGCCGACGCGACTGAACAATCGGTCGACGAGACCCAGCGTGGCCTTGGTCGCCGGCACATAGCTTCCGGCCTGCGCCAGGACCGCGATCAGTGCATTCTGGC
>NZ_JPJC01000022.1:0-3924 GCF_000733135.1 Sphingomonas sp. FUKUSWIS1 | reverse complement strand
ATCGCCGCGGCCAGGCATTGACCAAGACGCTGTGGATCCAGCGACGCGAAGCTCTCGTCGAGAATCGTGAGCGATGCGCGCTGCAGCAACGCACGCGCGAGGAAGATGCGGCTCCGCTCGCCATGCGACAACTGCCAGCCGGTCTCGCCCACCTGTTGCTCGATCCCGCCCGGCATCCGCGACAGCAGATCCCCCAGACCAAGCTCCTCGCAGAGCTCCGTCGCATCGGCGAGATCGGCGGAGGTGGGCGGCCAGCTGCGCGCCATCAGCAGGTTGAAGGCGAGCGATCCCGACAGGATATGGTTGTCGTGAAACTGCGGCGCGGCGGCGGCCAGACGGTGCCAGGCGTCGCCCCGCGTCGCCTTGTCGAGGCCGTCGAGTAGCAGCAACCCCGATGTCGGCGTCTCCAGTCCGGTCAGCAATGCAGCCAGTGTGGACTTTCCGCCGCCCGACGCGCCGTCGAGCAGGATTTTCTCACCGTGCCTGATCGTCAGGTTCGCGCGATCGACGATCCGGCGATCGGCACCGGGATAGCGAAACATAAGCCCCTCGGCCTCGATCAACGGCCGGTCCTCGTCCGCAATCCCGTCGGTTCGCCGGTTCACCGTGACCGCCCCGCCGCGCGACGCGGCAAAGAGATCGCGCACCCGCGACCAGGCGATCGCGGCGCGTGCAAGTCCAGCCGAACCGCCGGCGATCCCGCCAAAAGCGCGCTGGCCGAGAAGCAGCCCGCCCAGACTTATCGCCAGCGTCACGGGCGACGGCACCGGCTGTCCCGCAAAGGCCGGGACGAGGGCGGCGATGCCCGCGAACAGCCAGATCGATGGCAGCGCAGTCACGCCGACAATGCTCGCGCGATCCATCGCCGCCGATGTCGTGAGATAGCGCTGCACCACCGCGTCGTCCTGCGCGTCCCGGCGCGCAGCGCGGTCCTGGGCCAACCGGGTCCGATGTCCGACCATCGCCTCGATAAGCGCGTTGGTCATGTCCAGACGCTCCCCCGACCACCGTCGCATCCGCACGAAATATCGCCAGCCAAGCAACCCGGTCAGCGCGAGCCAGCCGACCAGCAGGGTCAGATGCGCGGCCGGCGCTGCGCCATGGGCGAGGACCCATGCGGTGAAGACGAGTTCGATCCCCGCGAGCAGCACCCCGATACCGCCGTTGAAGGTGAGCGCTTCGAGCGCCTGCGCCTCGATCACGCGACCGATCATCTGGCCGACACCGCTGCGCTTGATCGCGTCGGGTCGCAACGCGAGCGCGCCGGCGAGCAGCCGCGCCTTCATGATCCGTCCGAGGTCGACCGCGAGGCTCGCCTCGCACCACGCGCTCGCGGTCTGCGCAACGACGGCGGTGAGCAGGATCACCATCCAGCCGAGCAGCCAGCCGGAATCGACCTTGCCCGCCAGAACGCCTTCGCCGATCACCTTCCACCCTGCGATTTCCAGCACGTAGAGTGCGACGAATGCCGCGACGATCAGCGCGAGCGTACGCAGACCGCCGTCCAGCCGCATCTGCCGCCAGACCGGCGCGGAGGCAGGCGCACGGAGCAGGCTGATCCCGCCGATCCGTTCGGCCTGCAGCCGTTCGTGGAGCAGCGCGGCCGCGGCGCGCGGACGACGGCGTGGCTGGATCATCGCGCGATCGAGCAGTTCATCGACCGCCGCGCGGTGTTCTGCCGCGACCGGCTCGACGAGGCGATCGCGCAGCGCAGCGATCGGTACGCGGCGACGGTGCGCCTGCCGATCGAGCAGCAGCACGCCGCCGCGTCGCCGGCCGGCGAGCGCGAAGAAACCCGGGCCTTCCGCCGTGTCATCCAGCAGGATCGCGGGCCCGCCGCTTGCCAGCACAGCGTCGATCGCGGAGGCCGGTGTCTCGACGTCGACCACCTCCACTCCCAGCCGCGCCGCCGCCCATTCTGTCCACCTTGGCACGTCCTCGAGCGCGAAGGCGGCGGGGACGACCAGCGGATCGGTCGGCGGGTCGCGGATCAGCCCGGCATCCAGCGCCAGCGCCTCGATCGCTTCGCCGAGCCGGGCAAGCGGCCACCAATTGGGGGCGAGATCGGTCATCGTGCGCGCTCCACGACCAGGCCATCGACCATTGTCAGTTGCCGCCACGCCGTGCCCTTGCGCAGCGCATCCTGCACCGCGGTTTCCGCGTCGAGCAGGTCGCGGTAGCGCGACGGGGCCGCGGCCAACACCGCCGGCGCGCCGTCCTCGATCAGCCGCCCGTCCTCGATCACGAGGACCCGATCGAACGCCTGCGTTTCCGCGAGATCATGGGTGACGCACAGCAGCGTCGTCTCGGCCCACCACACGCGTGCTTCGGCGAGCAGCGTCTCGCGCTGACCACGATCGAGCCCGCGAAATGGCTCGTCGAGCAGCACCAGCCTGGGATCGGCGACCATCAGCGCCCGCCCGAACCGGACGCGCTGTCCCTCGCCGCCCGACAACAGTCCGCCGCCTTCGCCGAGCATCGTCTGCAGTCCTTCGGGCAGCGCGCGCGCGATCCCGCGCAGCCGCGCCGCCGCCATCACGGGCCCGACCTGACCGATCGCGTCGTCGGTCGCGGCGTAGAGCAGGTTGTCGAGCAGCGAGCGGTTCCACAGCTGGATCGCCGGATCGACCCAGGCAGTCGTCGCGCGCAACGCCACCGCGCAGAGCGGTGCCCCATCGACGGTGACCGTTCCTGCCGCGGGCAGATGCCAGCCGAGCAGGACGCCCAGCAGCGTCGACTTGCCCGCCCCCGAGGTGCCGACGATCGCGACATGCTCGCCTGGCGCGATGCGGACGCTGAGCCCGGTCAGGATCGGATGCCCGCCTGCGACGATATCGACCGCATCGAACGCGATCGCGACGGGACCCTCGCCGGTCGGCGCCGGGCCGGCGATCGGCTCTTCCCGGGCATCGAGCGGCTCGACGAGGCGGAGCAGGACGTTGCGCTGGCCCGGGTAGCTTTGCGCGTGCCCGGCAAGCCGCGATCCCAGGCCCGGAAGCTTCAGCGCCCAGAACACCAGCAACAGGTCCGCACCGCCGACACCGGACCCGCGCGACAGATGGCTCGCGACCAGCGCCGCCGCCGCCATGGTGCCGATCAAAGCCTGTGCGCCGTCCGCCCTAACCGCGGTGCGCGCGAGACTGCGCATCGCATGCGCCCATTCGACGAGCAGCCCCTCGTGCTGGCGCGCCACCGCGCGCTGCGCGCCGTGTGCGCGGATCGGCGCGAGGCCAAGGATCGCGTCGAGATAGAAGCCGTGGAGCGCGCCTGCGTGATTGCGGACGCGCAGGTCGCGTTCGTTGAGCACCGGCTGGATCGCGAGCGGCATCGCGATCGTCAGCAGCGCGACGCCAGCTGCGGCAAGGCCGCTGTCCGGGGCGATCAGCGCAATCGCGAGCGCGGTCAGGGCGAGTTCGAACACGGTCTCGACGAAGCGCAGACCGATGCCGGGAACATTGCGGATCCCGTGAATATTGTGGCTCCGGTCCGCCATGTCGCTGATCGGGCGGCTTTGGAAATAGCGATCGGCCAGCCGCGGCGCCTTTGCGAGCAGCGCTATCCGCAGCCGCACTTCCAGCATCCGTCCCATCCGCAGCGCCGCCGATCCCGTCGCCAGTTCGATCGTGAGCAGCACCGCGATGAACACGAGCAGCGCGACTCCCGCGGTCAGCCGGTCCAGCCCCATCGGCAGCCGCTGCGCGACGTCGATCAGGCCGCGGAACAGCAGCGCCTCGAGCATCAGCGCGCCCGCCGCGAGCGCCGTGGCGAACATCAGTGCTGCCGGCGCGACCAGGCCGTCGGCCCGCAGCATCGCAACCAGCGTCCGGAGCGGCGTGGCGGGCGGCTCGACGAGCGCGGCGGCGAGTTCGGGCGGAAGATCGGCGGCGGGCGCGGCGGCGGTATGCCTGCCTGCGATGGTCACCA
>NZ_JPJC01000021.1:0-60936 GCF_000733135.1 Sphingomonas sp. FUKUSWIS1 | reverse complement strand
GAGCAGCCCGGTAGCTCGTCAGGCTCATAACCTGAAGGTCACAGGTTCAAATCCTGTCCCCGCAACCACCGATATAGAACTACAATCGCCGCCTTCACGGGCGGCGTTGTCGGTTGTGCAGCGTATTCATATCTCTGACCAGTTTTGCCCCTCATTGGCGTGGGTGTGGCATGAACTTTGTCATCTGTGACCCCAACGCCATAAGCCGCTGCTGGGCCAATAGACGCGAGGTTAAGCTACCTGTGCCTGCCGTTCAAAATCTGTAGAACTGTGATAGCCCAGGGTCGAGTGCCCGAGCTTGCTGCGCAGAACACCGAGCGCTTTTCAGAACCAGGACATCGGCTAGCCCCTCAGGTGACGCCAAGGACTCGAACGTTATATCATGCCCTCACTTGCAAAGCAGGTTATCGGGCAAGTCCAGATCTTGGCCAGCCTGCGACACCGCGGCGCGACACTCTCGCACCAGCTTCACCACATCAAGCTGAACTGCCGCCGTCGCAGGCTTTAAACTTTGCGTGTCACAATCCTGAGGTGGATATGTCAATCGTTAAGTATAGCGACCGCTCGTGGCCAGCCAGCGGGACCATTCTCTATCTTTGCTGGAAAACAGGAAACCATGAAGCCGTTGTAGGGTAGGCGGTCAAGGCTAGTGAGCTTTTCCATGTGGTAATAGCCGATGTCTCGGCCTGCCTTTGTTTCACCGCCTCGGCGGCACGGGAGTCCCGCATGCATGTTCGATGGTCGCTTCCCTTGCCAGCAAGCGCACAAGCTCGGCGAGCGCTTGTTGCGCTTCTGGTCCCTGTGCCAACATTATCCGTGCAGCGGCCATACCAGCGTTGTGTTACGGCTGTCCGCGGGTACGTACGAAATACACGTGATGTTACATGCCGGTTTCATGAAATCAGATAGTCCCCCGCCCGGATGCGACTGCCACAAGGCATCAGTCATCTGCGGCCGGAGCTCGGAGAGATACTCAGGGATCATCGTACATACGTGAAAGGCACTCTAGGGCGATCAGTAAAAGCACTTGCCTTCGGTGTAGGAATGACCCGCGTTGCCCTGTCGCGGATCGAAAATGTCCGCACTTGGTCAAAGGCGCAAACGCTCGACCGGATTATCCACGAGTTAGATATTGATTGGCCCGACGTGGCGGTGCGAGGGGTCGGTTCCGCGCCGTCGCGGCAATCCGCGGTGTCGGCCTCGAACCTCCAGGATCGAGCATGCGGAAGCTGGTTGATCGGCGGTCTTCACATGGCACGACGATGATCTCGATCGTCCGCGCGAAGATCGCCGCGTCGCTTTCAGCAATACGGTCCTTGCCGATCTCGGTGCTGGTCAGTTGCGCAACGATGAGGAGGAGTAGCGCGGTGGCCGATGTCGTGCGGTCGTACGATTTACCGCCACGTAGTTTTTTGAGCCACCCCGCGGTTTTCGGCAACACCAGACCTCGTGCATGCAAAACTGGTTGAAAGCAGCCTGTCTGCTTTCGGCAGGCGATCGGCATAAACGGACGTTCGTTGAGGAGAAGGGGCGGGGGGCCGAGTGTCGCTCCTTGGTGGAAAGCCGGCAGTCCGCATTAGGTAGCACTTTTAACGTAGAGCGCCGTATATTCAGGTGTGCCCCGTCGCCCTTCAAAGCGTCCTGATCCGGACGTAGTTCTGAACATCAGGGGCGGCGACGCAGTCGCGCCCCATCATGACCTGCGTACGATCAAACGCGCTATCGTCCGATCGGACGCGTCATTTCCGGGAGGTTCCAGCCTCGTAACGTCACCGCCGCCGGTGCCGCGCCGACCGTCTTTGGATAGCGGATTTCAATGCGCCGGGTCTCATCGGGCAGGAGCGCGACATAATTGTCGTTGTAGAATGCCGGCAGGATGCGCTTTCCCGCCGTATCGACCAGCGTCAGCTTCGCATTGAGCGCGGGCACCTTGGTCGCATTGGTGAGCGTCACGGCGACCATCATGTCGTCACCGACCGATATCGGGGCGGCGACCGAGCTGCTCAGGGTAACGCTCTGCAGGCTGTTGAGCATCTGATAGGCAGCCTCGTCCTTGCCGCGCCAGTAGAAATTCTCCGCAACCGTCGTGCCGGACTGATCGGTCATGTCGAGCTTGACCAGAAGCATCGGATGCGATGCGAACAGGCGGTCGAGTGGCACGGCGGCAAGCGGGGTTGCCGCATTCGCCTTTGCATCGAGACGATCCTCGCGGCTGAACAGTTCGGCATTGTCGAGCCCGACCACCCGCGTGCGAACGCGAAGGCCGGGGCGTGGCTCGCGGGTGGTATTGAGCACGACCAGTTCGTTGCCCGGCAGGTTCAGCTGAACGTGGAGCGGCTCCGCGGCCTTTTTCGCCCCGTAATATGCCGCATGGGTATCATAGTCCCAGCTGTAGATCTGCCATGCGTTCGACGGCCAGGCCGGGTGGGTCATCCACAGGAGCCGGCCGGAGTTCTTGGTCCAGAGATGGCCCAGAAACCCTTCATACATCGCCTTGTGCGTCTCGAGATTCATCATCTGCGCTTTCCGCTCGAAATCGGCGAAGCTCGTCGCAGGCCCGAACATCGTCGCCAGCGTCGTCATGAACGTCTTGGTGTCGCCGTTCCCGGCAAAGTGCCAGTCGTGATAGGCCAGCGTGTCGCTGAGCGGCCAGGTCTCGCTATCGGGCATGGTGGCGCGGACGGATTCAAGCGTCGAGAGCGACGGCGTTCCCGTTTCGACTGAGAAGCCGCTGGCCAGATCGGTGAAATAGCCCACCGGTGGCCGGTAGTTGTACGGCCCCGACCCCTGCAGGTTGACGACGTTCGAGCTGCCCGTAAACCAGCGCGTGCCATCCTCGCGCGCGATGAGATCGTCGAGCCCTTCGTTGAGCGCGGGATAGGGCACGCCTTCGTTGCGGCCGAACCACAGGATGATCGACGGGTGATTGCGATAGCGCCGCACGACGTCGTCCGCATTCTTCAGGAAGAGCTCTGGGTCCTGCGGCTCGACCTGGAAATTCTGCGTTGATTGCCAGAAATCGTTGAGCACCATCATGCCGGTCTCGTCGGCGAGGTCGAAAAACTCGGCTTCGGTGTTATTACCCATCCAGTTGCGGATGACGTTCATGTGCGCCTCCTTCTGGAGACGGAAATAGGGTGCCAGCCGGTCCCGGCCGACGCGTTTCATCGCATCGTCCATGCCCCAGTTGCCGCCGCGCGCCGCGATCTGCACGCCGTTCACGCGGATGGTCAAATGCGGCTCGGGCATCGTCTCCTCGACAGGCGTCACCGCCGGTGAGGTTTGGCCGGCGACGGTCAGCGACTCGGTCCACCCGTTCGGCGACTGCTTGATCGCTTCGTGACGGACGTCGATAAGACGTTCGCCGCGCAGGCTGCCATCGGTGAACTGCAGATTGACCCGCCGGAGCGCGCCCGCGGTATCGAACAGCGACAGGTCGTAGCTCACCTCACGGATCCCGAACCGGTCGGTACGCGTGTCCGACAGCCGGCCATCAGCCAGCGCCTCGAGCGACAATTGGTACAGCGCCTGCTCGCCATAGCCGTTCGGCCACCAGAGTTTCGGATTTGCGACGCGCAGCTGGGCGAAGTCCTTGGGCGAGAAGGCGACCTTCGTCTCGCCGGGCGATACGGTCACCGTCTTCTCGACATGCACGTCGCCAAACGCCGCGCGAACGGTGACGCTGCGCGGCGTGGTGCCGTCGTTGCGAACGGGGACGGTGATGTAAACATCGGCACGGTCGGTCCGTGGCAGCGGCAGGTCGGTGACGACCTGTGGGTCGAGCAGGCGGACGTCGCCATGCGCCAGCAGTTCGACCGGACGCCACAGCCCGGTGTTGCGGTCGCGGATGCCGGGAATCCAGTCCCACCCTTCGGTGGCGACGAAGGTCGGACCGTCGATGGCGAGCTGCCCGCCATTCTCGCCGACGCCGGCGCTGATCGACTGTTCGTGCGGAATGCCGGGATGGGGCGGCGGCGACACGCGCACCGCGACGACATTGTCACCGGCGACGGGGATGAGATCGAATTGGCCGCGGATGAATGCGCCGCGTGTGCTGCCGAGCTTGCGGCCGTTTGCCCAGACGTCCGCGGCATAGTTGATGCCGCCGAAGACGAGCGTAAGCCGCTTTCCGGCGGCTTCGGGCGGGACTGTGAAGCTGGTGCGGTACCAGTAATCCTGCCGGGCGAGGCTTTCGGGAATCTTGAGGTTATTCAACCCGTAATAGGGGTCGGGATAGACTCCGCGATCGACCAGCGTGGTCAGCACGGTGCCCGGCACGGTTGCGGCACGCCAGGTGCCGCTGGGCACGCCCGGACGTGACAGCGTCGCACCATCGTCGCGCACGTCCGGCGCGGCGGCGAGCTGCCAGCCGTTCACCAGCCAGCGGCCGTCGCGTGCCGGCGCCAACCCCGTTGGCGGCAAGGGCATATTTAAGACCGGCGGCGTGGTGGCGTCGCCGCGTGCCTTTGGCAGCGTCCACGGATCCTGTTGCTGCGTCAAACCGATATTGGCTTGTTTCTGGAGCGGCCAGCCGACGCCGACCTGCCAGAACTGGACGAGCGCGAAGTCTGGCTGCGCGCGGGCTTCGTCGGCCAGTGCCGCGGCGCTCCGCGCGCGCGCGTCGAACGTCGCGTTGGCCAGCGATCCGCCGAAATGCTGCTTCGCGCGGCCGGTGCCGGTAACGGGTGCCAGTGCCAGACGGGGCGTGACGGCGACCGAGCGGCCGGCGCGCGACGCGACCGGCCGGCCGTCGACATAGAGCGTCAGCGTGCGACCGTCCGACACGGCGGCGACATGCGTCCAGCGACCGGCGGCGAGCATGCTTCCGCCGGTGACGCGGACGCTGCCGTCGGCGCCGGTGACGCGGCCATCGACGAGCGAGAGACAGCGGCAGGCCCCTAGCGGATCGCCGACGGCCAGCAGGGTGCCGGTCATGCGCGTCGCACCGGGCCGGACCCAGGTCGACAGAGTCCAGGGCGCATCGGCGGCGACCCCTGCCTGCGCGCCGGTCAGGTCGCGCTCGACGCCGATCCCGCCGGCGAGGATGTCGACGTTATAGGGGCCGGCGTTGCCGATCGCTGCTGGCGCGGCGGCTGGCGCGGTTTGCGCTGCGACCGCGCCCGACAGGGCCGTTCCTAGCAGTAACAGGGTGGTCAGTGTCGCCAGTCGCATTAATAGTCCCTCCTGAGGTGCCGGCTTGGCAGTGCTGCCGGTCAATTTTGAGCCGCGGTATGCCGGGTCAGTGACCGACCTGCGGATCCTTTGTCCACAATCTTGCGGCACCGCGAACGCCGGAGGCGTCGCCCCAGCGTGCGGGCACGATACGGCCGTCCCACAGGTCGGAAAACGTGTGGTGGCGCACGACATCGGGCAGGCCAGCGTAGATTTCGGTGACGTTCGACATGCCGCCGCCAAGGACGATCACCTCGGGGTCGAGCAGGTTGACGACGAGCGCGAGCACACGACCGAGGCGATCGACATAGGCATCCAGCGCGGCGCGGGCCGCGGGGTCGCCGGAGCGCGCCGCGGCAACGATGTCGGGCGCGCTGAGCGCCAGCCCGTGTTCGGTGGCCGCGGCCCGCGCAAAGCCGGTACCCGAAACCCAGCTCTCGATGCAGCCCGACAGCCCGCACCAGCATGGCGGAGGATCGGCCTCGCGTCCGCCGGGCCAGGGCAGGGGCAGATGGCCGATCTCGCCAGCGATCCCGTGTGCACCATCAATCGCGGCGCCGGACAGCACAACGCCACCACCGACTCCGGTACCGATCACCAGCGCAAAGACGCTCTGTGCACCCTCAGCGGCACCATCGATCGCCTCCGACAGAGCGAGGCAATTGGCATCGTTGACCAGCCGTACGGGGCGACCGAGCGCCCGGGCGAGGTCCTCGCGAAAGGGGCGACCATTGAGATAGGTAGAGTTGCTGTTGCGCATGATCCCGGTTCGCGGTGACGGCGAGCCCGGTGCACCGATCCCGACCGTGCAGCGCGCGCCCCCGGCGTCGTCCGCCGCGGCGACCAGGTTTGATATCGCGGTCAGCGCGCTGTCGTAGCTGCCGGGATTGGGAATGCGTTGCCGCCACGCAGCCGCGCCGTTTTTCGAGAGCAGCACGGCTTCGATCTTCGTACCGCCGAAATCGATACCCAGCGCCGGTGCAGCATCTTCGCATACCAGCCCGCCGATGTTGGCAATGGTACCACTCTCCCCCACGATATCCTCCCCCCACGCTCGTGACCGCTGCACGGCCATCCCGATCGACAATGCCAGTTCGAAAAATAAACGCAAATTGATTATCCAATTGACGGCGCTTTGCGGCGCGGTAGAACACGGGTGCCAAGACAACGGTAAGTTGCGGCTGGCACGTGGGAGAGGGGTAGGGCGCCGCGGCGCCGATCAACTTCATTCTCGCAGGCTAAAGCGTTCGCCAATCGCTGGCGGTGTTGATTGTGAGGGAGAGGGTCGGAATGTTGCGCGCAAAATCCAAGAACATATTGATGGTCGCCGCGTCGGTGACGGCGTTGGTCAGCAGCAGTACTGCGCTCGCGCAGCAAACATCGACGACGCAGGGGGTGTTGCAAAGCGCGCCCACAGATCAGGCTGCATCGCCGTCCGCGGCTGCGGCCGATCAGGCGAGCGAAACGCAAACCCCGACCACCCCGACGAGTGATGCCGCCGCAGAAAGCGAGGACATCGTCGTTACCGGCATTCGCGGCGCGCAGCGGCGTGCGGTCAACCTGAAGCGCGATGCCGCGTCGGTCACCGATTCGATCTCCGCCGAAGACATCGGCAAGCTGCCCGACGTGACCATCTCGGATTCGCTCCAGCGTATCCCTGGCGTGCAGATCCGCCGCGACGCGGGTGAGGGGGCCGCAATCAACATTCGCGGCCTGCCACAGGTGACGACGCTGCTCAACGGCGAGGCCTATCTCGGCGCGCAGTCGATCACAACGATCCAACCGAATTTCAACGACATCCCGTCGCAGCTGTTCGCCGGCGCCGACGTCATCAAGTCGAGCACGGCGGACCTGCTCAACGCGGGCATCACCGGCACCGTCAATCTGCGCACGCGCCGTCCGTTCGACCTGAAGAAGGGCTTCACCTTCGCGGCTGCCGCCGAGGGCGCGTACGGCGACAAGACCAAGGAATTCGATCCAAACCTGAACGGCTTGTTCGGCTTCCGTGGTGAGAAGGTCGGCTTCCTCGTGTCCGGGGCCTATTCGAACCTGCATCTGTCGAACTCGCACAACGGCATCCAGGAAGGCTATGGCGCAGCGCTCCACAACGAGCAGTTCAACACTGCCGCCAACCCGACTGGCGACGTCAACCTGAGCAGCGGCTTTTCGCCCGCCAATCGTCCCAA
The DNA here is from genome assembly GCF_000733135.1 of Sphingomonas sp. FUKUSWIS1. NCBI lineage: Bacteria > Pseudomonadati > Pseudomonadota > Alphaproteobacteria > Sphingomonadales > Sphingomonadaceae > Sphingomonas > Sphingomonas sp. FUKUSWIS1. The sequence goes on along the minus strand of NZ_JPJC01000021.1, from coordinate 53,578 downwards.
GGGCACGATCGTCGGTACCGGCCGCGACGTGAACGGCGACGGTGACTCGAACGACGCGTTCATCGTCCCACAGGGTTTCACCGCCTGGGACAAGGTGAACCAGCGCGAGCGGATCGGTATCAATGCCTCGGCGCAGTGGGAGATCAGCGATGCGCTGACCTTGAACGCCGACGCGTTCTTCACCCGCCAGAACGAGAACGACCGGACTGCCGGCATCCAGATGCAGAACGTCAACTGGCAGGCGGCCGAATTCGTCCCGGGGCAGTCGCGTAACACGGGTTCGGTTGTTTCGCTCAGCAACGGCGGCGTGACTCGCGACTATGACCTGAACACCACACAAGTCTATAATTACGATCTCGGCAACTTCGACTCGTACGCGCAGAATGATCGCTTCAAGTCGCAGTCGCAGAACTACAATGTGGAACTCAAGTACGACAATGGCGGTCGCTTCAAGGCAAGCCTGCGCGGTATCTACGGCAAGGCCTATTCGAACTACGACCAGAGCTATCTGCAGTTCAGCCCGTCCAACGGCGCGCAGTGGCAGCCGGGCGGGATCGGTCATTATCCGACGGGAGACGTCGCGTTCAATCCCGGCGGCTATGTCGTCAACACCTTGGCGGGCGCGGCGTCGCTACCAGCGACGGTCGATTTCACCGGCAACCAGCCCGTGTTCACGCTGCCATCGCAGCTGACGAACGCGCTCGGCAATATCGACAGCTACACGATGAAGACGACCTCGTCGGAGGGCAATTACCGGCGCAAGGGCGACCTCAAGCTGATCCGCGGTGACGTCTCCTACGAGGCGAACGACAATGTCAGCCTGGCCCTGGGTGGCCGGTATAGCGAGCGCACGGTCGACGATTTCGAATTTGATCGCGCGGCACCGCTCTATGCCGGGCAGGCGTCGCAGGCGGGTGGCTGCCTGGTCAAATGGAAGGCATTCGACGTCCCCCTGAACGATGCCTCGTGCCGTGCCGGTACGGGCACGTTCGGGACCGCCAGCTTCGCTCCCTACACCGCAGGGCAGGTCCGCAAGGCGAGCGATCCGATCTTCAACGGGCAGGTCAAGCAGTACAACCTGCCGGGCGCTGGCCTGCCGCCGATCTACGTGCTGGATCCCAAGGTGATGGACAACGCGCTGGCGTTCCAGAACAGCTTTTATCCCGGCAACGTGGAAGTGCAGAACCCCGGCGCGTCGTTCAACGTCGGCGTGAAGCAGATTTCGGGCTACGCGCAGCTCAACGTCAAGGGCGACGTGTTCGGCATCCCGGTGTCGGGCAATGCGGGCCTCAAGGTCATCAACACCAAGCTCGACATCACGCAGTTCGTCACCGGTTCGCCACAGCCCTATGGCCTGGCCAATCTGAGCAACGGCACCGTCGAGACCAAGCGCAGCTTCACCGACTTCCTGCCCGCCTTCAATCTCGCGTTCAACCTCGTCGAGAATGTGAAGCTGCGGCTTGCCTATTCGAAGACGATGACGTTGCTCGACCTCAACCAATGGGGCGGCGGCCTTAACCCGACCTATGCGATCGACACGAGCAACCCCGGTTCGCCCGTGTTCCGCGTCACCGGCGGCAGTTCCAACGGCAACCCGCAGCTCGATCCGTGGCGCGCCACCAACGTCGAGGGATCGCTCGAATATTATATCGGCGCGAGCAGCCTGATCAGCGTCGGCGCCTTCTACATCGACGTTGCGAGCTTCATCCAGTCGGGCAACATCGTCCGCACCGACCTGCCCGACAATGACGGCGTCGTCCGCAACCGGACGGTCTCGATCAGCACGCCGGTGCAGGGCGATGGCGGGACGCTGAAGGGCGTCGAGGCAGGCTGGAAACAGTCGTTCAGCGACCTAGGCTTCATGCCGTCGATCCTGACCAACTTCGGTATCGACGCGAACATCACCTATTCGCCGTCCGACTCCGGCGCGGTCGATCTGAAGGGCGATGCGATCCCGTTCCAGGATAATTCGAAGATCCAGACCAATCTGGCGGGCTTCTACCAGGACGATCATTTCCAGGCGCGTGTCGCGTGGAATTATCGCTCTAAGCGCGCGGTGCAGCAGAATTTCGGCGGTATCCAGGGTCTCGAACTCTATCAGCAACCAACCAATTATGTTGACGCGTCGATCAGCTACGACTTCACGCCAAACCTGACGCTGTATGCGCAAGGGTCGAACCTGACCGGAGAATACGAGAAATACTATCTGACCTTCCCGGACGAGAAGGCCTACAACAACATTTACGAGCGCCGGTTCATGGCGGGTGCACGCTTCAAGTTCTGAGGCGTAATGTGTGACGCAAATGCCCGCCGGCTTTCATCGGGGTGGCGGGCACCTGTACGCCGGACTGCGTTGACGGGGAGTTGGTCATGACGGGCAGAACACCGGGTCCGGCATCCGCCCGCGGGCCGCTGCGCTCGATCGTCATCGTCGGGGGCGGCACGGCGGGGTGGATGGCGGCAACGTTGCTCGCCCGGCGGCTCGACCGCCAGCCGGTCAAGATCACGGTCGTCGACTCCAGCGCGATCGGCACGGTCGGCGTCGGCGAGGCGACCGTGCCGGGCATCCGCGATTTCTTCCGCGAAATCGGCGTCACCGAGCAGGAGGTGATGGCGGCGACGCAGGGCACGGTCAAACTCGGCATCGAGTTCGTCGACTGGAAGCGCGAAGGCGAGCGCTTCTTCCACCCGTTCGGCCTGTACGGCATGCGATCGCGCGGCGTGGCGTTCCATCATTACTGGCGCAAGATGAACGCTGCCGGTCACGCTTCGCCGCTGGCCGATTTCTGTCTCGCGACCGCGCTGGCGGAGCGCAACCTGTTCATGCCGCCGACCGACCGGCCGGTTCATGATCTGCTGTTTTTCGACTGGGCGGTGCACTTCGATGCCGGGCTATTCGCACGGTTCCTGGCGCAGAAGGCGATCGCATGGGGCGTCGAACACATCGATGCCACTATCACCGATGTGCGCGTCGACGGTCGCACGGGGTTCATCAGCGGGGTGGACACCAGTTGCGGCAAGGCGATCGACGGCGATCTATTCATCGACTGCTCGGGGTTCCGGTCGCTGCTGCTCGGCGGCGCCCTGGGCGTGCCGTATGAAGACTGGACGAACCTGCTGCCGTGCGACCGGGCAGTGGCGATGCCATGCACGCGATCGGGGCCGCTGACCCCGTATACACGCAGCACCGCGCTCGAAGCCGGTTGGCAGTGGCGCATCCCGCTCCAGCACCGCGTCGGCAACGGGTATGTCTATTCGAGCCGTCACATCTCTGACGACGAGGCGGTCGCTACGCTGAAGGGGAGGCTCGAGGGCGAAGCGCTAGGCGAGCCAAACATGATCCGCTTTCGCACTGGGCGGCGTACGGCCTTCTGGCAGGGGAACTGTGTCGCACTTGGTCTCGCCGCGGGCTTCATGGAACCGCTCGAATCGACCAGCATCACGCTGATACAGACGGGTATCGAAAAGCTTCTCGCCTTGCTGCCCGATTGCGGGTTTGATCCCGCGCTGGCGGAGGAATATAATCGCACGACCGGGCTGGAATATGAGCGGATCCGCGATTTCCTGCTGCTCCATTATTTTGCCAATGTCAGGCGTGGAGAGCCGATGTGGGATCGCTGCCGCGACACGGCGCTTCCCGAGGCGCTGGCGCACAAGCTCCGGTTGTTCAAGGCGCGCGGCCATCTGGTCCGGTATGAGTGGGAATCGTTCCAGGATCCGAGCTGGCTGTCGATGTATGCAGGCTTCGGGATCGACGCGGCCGCGCATGATCCCGGTGCCGACCATTTCTCGGTTCCGGACCTTGAATCGGCATTTGCCCGGATGAAGGAGTCGATTGCACAGGCTGTTGCGCTCGCGCAGCCGCACGACGCGTTCCTCGGCCTGGCTGCGCGCAGTCCGGGGCTCGCGCAGCCTGCCGAGCCGGGCGGCCCTCCTGATCGCCTGATGATGCCGGCGCGTTAGGGAGTGTCGCGCAGCGTGCAGATTGGCCCGCGCAGGTCTCGCCGCGCAGCCGGGCCGGTCTGTTCGAACGCCATGTAAGCGCGCGTGTCGACCGAATAGCGCGCCCATAGGGGCAACCCGGCGCTGTTGGGATTACCGGTTCTGACGAAGTTGACCCAATAGCGTTGCAGCGGCGGCTGGCCGGGTTGCGGCGGGTTGAACACATAGCCGATCTCGCTTGCATGGCTGACCGTGCCGCCAGCCGGCGCGTAGTCGAACTGATACTGCCACACCGGTACACCGATGCGTGCGAATGCCTTGGAGACGGCGATCGTCGGACAGCGAAAGGTCACGTCATCGGCGATCTGCGCGGTGACGTCACCCAGGCGCAGATCATCGACCGGCGTGCCGCCTCGCTGGAAACCGTAGAGATCGAGCGCCCGGTCGGCGCCCGCACCGAATTCGCGTCGAACCGTCGCCTCCGCCGCCGCGCGACCGCCATGTAGGGGCAGTTCCTTCGCGTTGACGCCGATGACGAGCGGCGTCCGTGCGAACCGGCCGCTCGCCAGCAGCTTGGCGGGCGTGTCGGTCAGGACGCGACCGTCGATTACCGCCTGCAACCAGATGAAGCTGTCATCGTCCAGATCGGGAACATCGACTGCGTCTTGCGCCTCCAGGATTTTGTCGACGGACAGGTTGCGGAGCTGGGCGGTCGGGGCCGTATCCGGCAGTCCGGCGGCCCTTATGAGACGTTCACCCAGGCGTTCGTTCTGCGCGAGCGTGCGCGGCGCGACGCCGAAACCGGGCGTTCCGCTTTCTTGGATCGCCTGCGCGAACAATCCGCGCGAAGCCGGGGCCAGCTGGTGTAGCGCGACGTCCTGCGCGCCGGCGGATTCCCCCGCAATCGTGACGCGCTTTGGATCGCCCCCGAAGCGCGCGATGTTGCGCTGGACCCAGGCGAGCGCCGCCTGCTGGTCCATCAGCGCGTAATTGCCCGAATGCCCGCCCTGTTCACGGCTGAGGGCGGGATGCGACAGGAAGCCTAGCGCGCCGAGGCGGTACTGGACACTCACCAGCACGACGCCCGCTTCGGTGATCCGCGATTCGACGGTGCCGCCCCCGGCGCCCGCGCGATTGCCACCGCCGTGGATCCATACCAGCACCGGCAGCGCCGCGGTCGCGCTCGACGTCGGCGTGCGTACGTCGAGGAACAGGCAATCCTCCGAGCTATTGATCGCCGCGTCCCGGTTCCAGTCGCCATAGACGGGTTGCGGACAGGCCGCATGGGTCGCAATTGCCTCGACAGGTTCAGTCCAACGCGTCGGCCGTTCGGGCGCGCGCCACCGCAGCGGTCCGGTCGGCGGTTTGGCGAAGCGGATGCCGCGGAACACTGCACCGCCGTTCGCAAGCGCCTCGCCGCGGACCGGACCATCGTCGGCGCGCACCACCGGGCCGGCGGTGACGGCTGCGAGCGCCAGCGCGAGGACGATCACTGGGCGAGCGCCTTTGGCGCCGGCTTGGCGAGCGACGCGCGGATCGCCGCTTCGGCAACCGGTCCCATGACGGCATATCCCGCCTTGTTCGGATGGACGCCGTCATAGGTCAGGCTCGCGCGGAACCCCTTGCCGTCGTGTAGTGCCGTCCAATAATCGGCATAGGTAGCGCCGGTCTGCGCAGCATATCCCTTCAACCAGCTATTCATCGCCACGATCTTGTCGGCGGTTTCGAGGCCGGGCCGCCACGGAAAATTCGCGGCGGGCGGGATCGAGGCGAGGATCACGCGGATCCCGTGCGCGCGCGCGAGTTCCGCCATCGTCATGATATTGGCCTTCGACTGGTCGGGCGTCATCGGCCCGGTATTACCGGCGATGTCGTTGGTGCCGGCCATGATCTGTACGACTGCGGGTTTCAGATCGATCACGTCCTGGCGAAAGCGCAACACCATCTGCGGCGTTGTCTGCCCGCCGATCCCGCGTCCGATGCGGTTGTTGTCGGTAAAGAAGGTAGGGGCCATGTCGAACCAGCCCTGCGTGATTGAATCGCCGATGAAGACGACGCGTGGGCCCGCCATGCCGGCAGGCAAGGCCGTATTGGCCTCCATGTAGCGGCCGAGCCATGCCCAATCGGTATGCAACCGCTCCTCCGCTTGGCGCGCGGCGCTGGCCTTCACATCATCCGTCTTCGCGATTGTCGGTGCGGCCACTGCTGCCAGAGACAAGCTGAGTAAGATCGTTTTCATATTGCGCTCCGGAATTCTCGCAGCGCTATCGCATAATGAGACGGCAAAGCTAAATTTTGTGCGACCTGCCAACGATGGGTTGTGGTGCCTTATCCTTACACTGATCCAGGGCAGCGTGGGTTTGGCAGAGCGTGGCGCCACGACGGCCTCCACCTTGTTGCCTGCGATCTGGCAGCACGCTTGGGGCGGCGGTGCTGGGCACTGTGCTTACCAGCCTAGAACGCGGACCCGCTGGGCCGCTGCAACAGGTTCAGTAGATGCTCGTGGGGCAGGGGTCGGCGGCAAGCACAGTGGCGAAGTGGGCAGGGCTAGCGCGCGGCCTGCACCTGACGTTCTGGGGCGTCCTGATAATCGTAGGCGTCACGCTCGCGCACTCGGTGTTCGTGCCGCAAGCGACCAAGGAGCACAGCGCGCCAACCTAAACCGATGTCTGATTGCGGGCAGCAGAAGGAGCGGCATGAAAGTCTGCCTGTGGGTCGCCGCAGCCGCAGCTGCTGAATATGACGTTGTTGTGCGGACGTCTGATACTGGAATGGGCAAAACATGCGAATTAAGCCCTAGCTTCAATCGCCGCCAAGATTGCGGATTCTGTACGGCCCTGAGCGCTTTGCAAGCGGCTTTCCCTTCCAGCTAAGCTGTACCAGCCCGTCGCTGACTAGCTCGTCTATCGCTTCGTGGACTGCAGGCATTGCGCTGCGCCAATCCTGTGCCATTGAACGGGCCACCTCGCTTGGGCATATCGTCGCCCCGGGTGCGCGGCGCTCGAGCAGGGAAAGAGTGGCTGCCTTCGGATCCGTCATCCAGACTGCGTCGACCGCGCACTCCGGCTGGTCAAGTTGCTATTGGCATTCGGTGCCTTCCAGATCTTGGTCGGCGCCATGCGGGCTAAGTAAAGAGCAACTGACCGCCGCGCGCGCAGCGCGGAATCGAGCTTATAATCGCGGCGAAGATCACCGCTTTGTGGGGCCAGCCCTCATATCAAGGCGAGCAACGATCGGTCCGAACACACGATGTCGACAACTCTACCCTTTTGGGTGAAGGCGCCGCCCTCAAAGGCGGCACCTTCAAATGCAGACATAGACGCTGGACGTGGTGCTTTTGCCCTAAGCAACTAGGAGCGGACGACAGTCCCCCCGCTCAGGCGACAACGAGTTCTGCAGCGGTCAAATCCTGTCCCCGCAACCAACCACGACAGCCCCGAAGCGAAAGCTCCGGGGCTGTCGTGGTTATTATGCCAGCGCGTAGTGCGAATATTAAGACCAACTCGCCCCATAGCTAAGATGGTGGAATCAGGTCTGGTCAAAGCCGGAGCGCTGGAACGTGCCTGCCCAAATTTGGCATTCGTTCACCGTGGTCGATGCGACGCCGTAGCGATGCTCGACAGATCGATTGTCGGATCGATCGGCACGCCGGCATCCTCCCGTTCCGAATACCGGTCGACGAGCTGGGCCGCGTGAGGGCGGAGCACGACCGTGAAGCGGACCATCTTCTCCATCTTCGCAAGGCCGATCTGCCGGTCGAGATTCGCGAGTCCGACTTCACGATCCGGGCGGATGCTGACCGTCTCGGTCTCCAGGCGCTGCGTCTCCACCTCATACCCTGCAAGGAATGCCGCGACGATATCGTCGCATATGGGTCGAGCCCACAGAAGAGCTACAGGGCGGTCAGTGAGTTAGATAAAGGTGTGTCGCCACCAATTGGCCGACGTTTGCAAAACTTTACTCGGTACACATCTTGAAGCCAAGGCGCTCTGCCATTGCAGAGCGGCCAACGAATAGTTCGTCGGCTGAATTGGATGGAGCGCTGTGCAATGAACCGATATTTTCAACGACGCCGGACGGTTGCCGGGCTGCTGGCCGTCGTGGCCGGGACCGCAGCGATCGCCGGTGCTGGCCTAGCCTCGGCGGTACCGCCCCTACACGGGCCGCCTGGCCATTCGGCAACAGCGGATCCTGCGATCAACGACGCGCACTTCAACAAAATGCTAACGCAACTTCTGCCTGACGGCACACCCAAGCAAAGGGCCCAGCTGAAGCTAATCGCCAATTCGGTCCATACCGATCTGGATGCCTTTCACGCAGAGTTCCTGACCGCGCACCAACGTACATACATCCTGCTGTTGCAGCCGTCGATCGATCGCGCCGGGTTGGAGGCATTGCGTGTCGAGCAGGTGCAGCAGGCGGACCGTGCCTCGCGGCGGATCGTCCAAGGGCTGGCCGACGCGGCCGAGGTGCTGACACCATCACAGCGCGTCCGATTGGCTGCTCATCTCAAAGCGGTCCATCACAAGGGAGCAGGGCTGTGAGCCCCTTTTTGGTTGGCATATGCATACTGGCCGTCTCAGGCGACGCCCCGCCGCTGACGTCGCCGTCAAGCCAGACCCTGATAGAACGCGTCAGCGTTGCCGATCTCGATCTACGCGGCGAAGCCGGCCGGGCAACCCTTCAGAGGCGCATCCATGGAGCAGCGCGTCGGGTATGCGCCACCCAGGGTGTTTTGCCATTGGCGATGAACCTGAGCGAGATGCGCTGTACTCGAACTGCCATAGCCCGTGCTTCGGCTCAACTTGACCAGATTGCTGCCGCCCATGCGGCAGAAGCGGTCGAGATCGCAGCACTCGTGGTCGACACAGGTCGCTGACGGCACGCGATCGTCGGACCTGGCCTACAGGCTTTGTGCATTGAGCGAAGCCTGTATGGTCTGCTGGACATCCCTGCATCATCTTCCGAAGGCTAAGGCCATCATTCAGCATATCCTGATGATTGAAGACGATTGCCGCCTGGCGGCGATGGTGAAGACCTATCTGGCCCAGCACGGCTATCTCATCGCGCACGCCACGACCGGCGAGGAGGGCCTAGCCGCGTTGCGCGACCACGAGCATGCGGGGTTCGCGGCCGTGCTGCTCGACCTGATGCTCCCCGACAGCGACGGGCTCGACATCTGCCGTCGCATCCGCGCACTGCCGTCGCCCGCCGGCGCGGTGCCGATCGTGATGCTCACGGCAAAGGGTGACCCGTTCGACCGCGTAATCGGCCTGGAGCTAGGCGCTGACGACTATCTTCCCAAACCGTTCGAGCCCCGCGAGTTGCTGGCCAGGCTACGCGCCGTGCTGCGCCGACCGGCCCTGGCGGCGGCGGACAGCCTGCCGCGACTGCGGTTCGGGCGGCTGGAGATCGACCGCGATGCGCGCGTGGCACAGCTGGGCGGGCAGGGTTGCCCGCTGACCGCCTATCAGTTCGATCTGCTCGTGGTGCTCGCCGAGCGCGCCGGTCGCGTGCTGTCGCGCGACCAGCTGATCGACGCGTTGAAGGGCGGAAGCCACGAGCCGTTCGACCGATCGATTGACGTTCATATCGGACGCCTGCGTGCCGCCATCGAAGATGATCCCAGGCAGCCTCGGCGCATCATCACCGTGCGCGGGTCAGGTTACGTGTTCGCAAGGGTGCAGGATGGCTGAGCCTGACGTGCTGGACGGAGACAGCGGCCGACCCCGCCTGATGCAGCGCCTGTATTGGCGGATCTATCTCGCATTGCTGGCGAGCCTAACCGCGGCGGCAACTCTCTTTGGACTGGCGCACCTGCGCTACGGCGCGGCGCCGGCGGCCATGCAGGGCTTCCGTGGCCATCTCGCCATGCTGGTGCTGCTGCTGGCGATTGCGGTGGTCGTGGCGGTCGCTGCATTCCCCGTCGTTCGCCGGCTCACCCGCCGGCTCGAGCGGCTCCAGGCCAGCGTCGATGCCTGGGGGACAGGCGATCTGTCGAGCCGGGTTGCCGTCGAGGGGCGCGACGAAATTGCGCGGCTGGCAATGAGCTTCAACCAATCGGCCGGGCGGATCGAAGCGTTGATGAGCGCGCAGCGGATCCTGCTGGCCAATGCCTCCCACGAACTGCGATCGCCGCTTGCGCGTATCCGCATGGCGATCGAGTTGCTGTCCGAGGCACCGTCCGTCGCAGTACGCGCGGAGTTAGCGCGCAATGTGATGGAGCTCGACCAGCTGGTCGAGGAAGTGCTGTTGGCGAGCCGCCTCGACGGGACGTCAGTGCATGTGAATTCGCGAACGGTCGTGGATCTGACCGCGCTCGTTGCCGAAGAATGTGCGCGCGCGACCGCGCGGTTCGCGGGCGTGCGCGTGAAGATGTCCGGCGACGCAGTCCTTCTGCGGCGGATGATCCGCAATCTCCTCGAAAACGCGCAACGCCATGGCGGCGGAACGCCGATCCTCGTCACGCTGACCGCCTGCGCAAATGAGATCGCGCTTGAAGTCCACGATGGTGGCGCAGGCGTCCCGCCGAGCGAGCGTGAGGCCATCTTCGCGCCGTTCTACAGAGCACGCGGCGCGAACGAGGGTGATGGCGGACATGGCCTCGGTCTCAGCTTGGTCCGTCAGATTGCACGGCAACACGGAGGTGAGGTGCGCTGCATCGCAGCCGAGGCGGGCGGTGGTCGGTTCAGGGTGGCATTGCCGAGATGAACAGCTCTGCCGCAATGCCGCCCGAAAAGAGGCCGGGAATCTAAACGAACGGACGACCGAAGTTCGGGGAGCACATAGGGCGCGAACGCCCGCTTGTCGGTCAAATCTGCGAAAACGACGCCGGACTTAGGATCTGGTTGTCTATTCCGGTGGTGATTTCGCGGTCGGTAAGGCCCGGCGTCGAGATAAGCCGGCGCCAAGCCGGATCCGACCCGAAGGCACGCCAGTTTCGTTCACGGGTCGCAAGGTCGGGAAAGATCAGCAGGTAGGTCAGGCTCGGCAGGCGAGCTCCGGTGAGGTCCTGGGCGAAAAAGACCGGCGTTAGGCCAGTTCGACGGAATATCTCGATCTCACCGCCCGTGTCGAACATCCCGATCTTCGTCATTCCTGCCGCGTCGCTATGGCTGAAATACGTCCTGAGTTCGAATATGCGGGGCGTGTTGCTGCTCGAGGCGTCGGTCAATTCGAGACGAGGAAAGTGAGGGAACGCGCGCATCAGCTTCACCTCGAGGGCCGCGTATGGCGGCGCGTCGGGCGTCGCCTTCAAAAACGACCCGGCAGCCGTGGTGTAGCTTGGATCGGCGATGAGCCTGCCGGGCAACGCCACGAAATCCTCGATCGAGGGATAGGGGACGAGAACATGGACGCTTGGACTTGCGGATCCGATCGCGACCGTAAATACACCCACCGGCCCGCAACCCGCGCGTCGTGCTGCTGGTATAAAGGCGTTCCTGAGATAAGCGTCCAGACGGTCCTTCATGGGGCCGTTTACCAGCCGATAGGTCCGCAGTTCGTAGATTCCCAAGGTTGCTGCCGCGTCGCGGGGCTGAGCCTCAGCCTCGACAGTTGCGAGCGCCACGCCGCCCATAGCGGCACCTGCGAGCAACGAACGTCTATCAATTGGATATGCCATCATGTCCTCGCAAAGCCGTCCGGGCCAGTCGAGCGCAAGCCGCAACCGTCGTCAATCCGCGATGTCTGCCCGCTGATGATTGACCTGCGCCGACCGCGCGGCATTCCTGCGTCCAATGGGTCAGCTGGGGGACGTTAACTGATTCAGCGCTATGATATCTGGATAAATGCTGACAGCGCCTAATCACCGAAGGAAGCTGTTCAGCTAATGTGTAAGTGCGATCAGAGTTGAGGACCTGAGACTGGCAACCGAACGGCCGACACTTGGTCAGTCCATGGCGGCGATTGGCAAGAGCCGCTGTCGAGCGCGCGGCGCAGCGGTCCCCCCGTCGGCATAGGCGGCCAGCCGGCTTATGCAGCTGGCAGCCGATAGGGTGTACGATAATGGGGCGTGATTAGTCCGTTCGCTTCTGCGTCATCCCTGAACTGACCTGATGCAGCATCCCAATTCACCTTGCGGCCTGTGCGCAACGCGATGTTTCCCATTTGGCAGACGATCGCGGTGTTGGACGCCGCCTCAATCGTACACGCTGGCGTGCGCGCGCGATCTTTAACGCAGGCAATGAAGTCGGCTGTGTGCCGGTCGAGCCCCTCGTCCTTGGCTTTCGTGACCGGGATCTCCCGAGTCATGGCTTTGCCATCGCTTGTCTCTGGAGTGACGCGCCACTGGCCACGATCGACGACAAGGGTGCCGGTCTCGCCGACGAAGGCGACGCCGTGGTCGCGGCCGCCATAGGGGCCCTGACTGATGCCGACCGCATGCTCCCATTCCACGGAATAGTCGCCAAAATCGTAGATGGCGTTCTGCGTGTCCGGAGTTTCCATCGCAGAGCCCGGATAGCCATAGGCACCGCCAAGCGAACTGACCGAACGAGGCGCCTCTGCCTTCATGCCCAACAGCGCGATGTCCATCAGATGGACGCCCCAGTCGGTCATCAGGCCACCCGCATAGTCCCAGTACCAGCGCCAGCTGAAGTGGAAGCGATTGGGATTGAAGGGGCGCAGCGGTGCGGGGCCCAGCCAGCTATCATAATCGACGCCGGCGGGTGGGGCCTGATCCGGTTGGGGAACGACGCGCTTCATCCATCCCATGTACGCCCAAGCCTTGACCTTTCGGACCCGACCGATGCCGCCGGACTGAACATGCGCGATCGCGTCTGCCCAGTGCTGGTTGCTGCGTTGCCACTGACCAACCTGAACCACACGATTGTGACGCTGTTTGGCGGCGACCATGGCACGGCATTCGGCAATGGAGTTTCCGAGCGGCTTTTCGCAATAAACGTCCTTGCCCGCGGACATGGTATCGACCAGCTGAAGCGCGTGCCAATGGTCGGGCGTGGCGATGATAACCGCGTCTATCGACTTGTCGTCCAGCATCCGACGATAGTCGTCGTAGAGCTTCGGCGTGCGGCCTGAGACCTTCTTCAATTCGGCACCGCGTGCCGCGAGGACCGTAGCGTCGACGTCGCAAAGGGCTACGGGCGCCACGTCGGCCCGCTTGCACATTGCCGATAGATCCGACCAGCCCATGCCCTTGCAACCTATCAGACCCACCTGGACCTTGTCGTTCGCCGAGACTCGGCCGCGGCGCTGGGCAAAGGCCTGGCCAAGCGGCACCACGGTAGCAGCTGAGGCTGCAAGGCCGCCAACCAAGAGGGCGCGGCGGTCGAAGCTGGTGGTCATGTTGGTCCTCCCCAATCTGTCCTGACGGCATTGGTAGCGCCCAACCGCCCCTTCGCAAGACTACAGACGCAAAGGGAGTGCGCCGCAAAACGCAGTTCCAGCTCTTGGTCAGGGTCATCCAGACGAAAAAGAGCGTTCGGTCGGCCATGACCAAGAGCATCACGCATCGTCGAAATAGTCGATCCGAATGATAGAGCAGTGCTCACCCACTTCGATGGCAATTGGGCACCCGCAAGATCTGATGCATGTTGGCCTGGTCGATGAGAATGATACCCTTCCTGACGAAGCCGCGCTTGCATCGGCGCTCTTCGACCACGCTGGCACCGACCGTGCTACCTGTGATGACGTGCTCGAAGCCATCTCCGTCCGACTGGCGGCCGTTGCCGGCGGCTCGACGGCAGCGCTGGATCAGGCCGCCGCGCTTGCGACGGCCCTTTTCGAGGAGTTCGGGTTCGCGACGCTCACTTTCGCACCAAGATTGCGCGCAAGGTGCCCAGTTCGGCGTCTTATCTTAAAACGCGACCTTGAACTGGCCGCCGATGATCCGCGGCTCGTTGATCATGCCCGTCAGATTGTTGAAATCGATCGCGCTGATGCTGCGATACTGGTTCGTGATGTTGCGCACGAACGCGCCGACCTCATACCCTTGCGGCGATTTATAGCTGACCTTGAGCCCGCCTTCGAGCGACGACTTGCCGGTGAACTCTACCGCTTCGTACAGGAAGAAGTTGATGCGGCTGCGATAGACCCAGTCGGTATAGGCATAGACCTCGCCGCCATTGGCGAGCGGGATCCCGTAGCGCGCGGTCCAGTTTGCGATCCAGCGTGGCGCCTGGGGGAGATCGTTGCCGTCGATCATCGCAAACCCGTTCACGATCGGATCGAGCACGGTGCAGGTCGCGCAGACCCCCACGCCGATCGAGCGATCGCGGATCTCGGTGAAATTGTAGCTGCCGCTCGCGGTCAGCGACAATTCGGGTACCGGCCGCGCCTCGAACTCGCCCTCGACGCCATAGCCGATCGCCTTGTCCGCGCTGATCAGCCGGGCCGAGTTGCTGCTGCCGCCGACCGCAGTGATCTGCAGGTCCTTGGTGCTGTACCAATAGGCGTCGAGCGAGAAGTTCACTTTCCGGTCGAGCAGCGTCCCCTTGAAGCCGCTCTCGCCCGAAAAGGTCGTTTGTTTCGGAGCGGTGCTCTGGACGCTGCCGAACGTCACGCGGTCCTGGATCGCCGGCCCCTGATAGCCGGTCGCAAGCCGCGAATACACGTTGATCGCGGGCGTCAGCTCATAGGTTGCGCTTGCGTCCCAGGTCACGTTCGAGCCACGGACGACCGCACGCGCGGGCAGCGTGTCGCTGATCCCGGTCCCGGGGATCGGTGCGGTCACGAGGTCGTTGCGATAGTCGTGCGAATAGCGGACGCCCGCGCGCAAGGTCAGCAGCTCGGTCGGCTTCGCCTCGATCGATGCAAACGCACCGTAATTCTCGTTGCGATTGTCGTGGAAGATGTCCTGCGTCAGGTCGGTCGCACGCGATCCGGTACCGCCGAACGCATAGTCATATTGATGATAGCGCAGCGTCTGGTAGAAATAATACAGCCCGCCCTGCAAGCGGATGCCGTTCATGTCCTCGCTGGCGTAGCGCAGTTCCTGGCTGAACTCCTTGGGCTTGGTTAGGCCACCGGTGTTCGACGGGAACAGCCCGACGCCGATCGCGCCGATCGTGCCGCCCGTGAACGGGTAGCTGTTGCCGCCGTCGACGTCGCCGGTGCTCTCGACCTTGGCCTGTTCATAGCCGGTGACCGAATAGAAGGTGCCGATGCCGTCGAGGTGATAGTCGAGCCGCAGGTTGGTGCCCCATTGCGTCAGGCTCTGGCTGGTATAGCCGTCGAGCGTGACATGCTTGGGGTCGAAGCCGGTGTTGAAGTCGTTGGTGCCGGGTTTGAACAGCCCGGCGCGGAAGATGCGCGGCGAGCCCGTGAGGTCGCGGACGTGGACGTTCAGCAAGGCGTTGAAGTCGCTGCTGGTATAGCCGAGCTGGAAGCGGCCGGCGACATCGCGGTACCCTTCGAGCTTGCGATCGGCATTGCCCGTCGTGGAATCGTTGGTGACCCAATCGTCGCGCGACTGGATCAGGCCCGATGCACGGAATGCGAAGCCGTTGCCGATCGGCAGGTTCAGCGCCGCCTCGCCGTTGATCGTGTTGTAGGTCGCCCAGGATCCGGTCGCATAGCCCGAGGCCTTGTCCGGATCCGGCTTGGCGGAATTGATCTTCACGACGCCCGCTGGCGTGTTGCGCCCGAACAGCGTGCCCTGCGGCCCGCGCAGCACTTCGACGCTTTGCAGATCGAATACCGGGAAGGATTTCAGCATCGGATTTTCAAGCGCGACATCGTCATACACCACCGACACCGGCTGTGCGGCGTTCGGATCGAAATCGGTATTGCCGAGCCCGCGGATGTAGAAGCGCGGGAAGGTGCGGCCGAACGACGATTCCACCTGAAGGCTCGGCGTGCGACCGGCAAGGAACCGGATGTCGAGGCCGCTCGAGTTGAGCACGTCGAGCTTCTCGCCGCTGATCGCGGTGACCGCGAGCGGCACATCCTTCGACGATTCCCGACGGCGGGTTGCCGTGACGACGATGTCGCCAACGCCCTGTTCGCCGGACGGATCGCCGACGGCTTGCCCTGTCGGCGCCTGGTCCTGCGCGACCGCGGGTGTGGCACAGACGAATAACGGCGCGCTGGCGGCCAGCAGCCGGGCGATGGCAGACGTACGAACGGGCAAGCGAATCATGGATGGTTCCCCTTGGGCTTCGAACATCCTCCTGCGTCGATCCGTGTGGCCCGGATCCGTCCCCGACCGGTAACATCACTGCAACGTGCGGCAAGAGACACGATCGACGGCGAAGCATTTTTGCGGCGCACCGCGACATCTTTGCCCCAGTTGGCGCCGCAGTCATCCCCGCCGATTGGTTGCGGAGAGCGCAATGGTGAAGCTATTGCGGCCCGGCAGACGCGGCGATCGTGCCGGACCGGGGAATAGATATGCGCGTGCTTCTCATCGGGCTGGGTGACATCGCGCGCAAAGCATATCTTCCGGTTCTGTCGACGCGAGCTGATCTCGACATTCACCTGGCGACGCGCGATGCGAGCGTCCTCGACGAGCTCGGCCGCTCGTTTCGTATCGCGCATCGGCACACCAGCGCTGCAGATGCGCTTTCCACCATGTCGTTCGACGCCGCCTTCGTTCACGCGTCGACGCAGGCACACGGCGAACTTGTCAGGCACCTTGTTGAGAGAGGCGTCCCGACCTTCGTCGACAAGCCGCTCGCCGATAATCTCGGCGATGTCGAAGCGCTCGTCGCCTTGGCCACGGACCGTGACGTTCCGCTCATGGTCGGCTTTAACCGGCGGTTTGCGCCAGACTATGTCGCATTGCGAGGCGTCGACGCGAACCTCATCATCCTCGAAAAGCACCGCTACCGGCAACCCAGCGAACCGCGGAAGGTCGTCTTCGATGACTTCATCCATGTCGTCGATACGCTGCTGTTCCTGGCCCCAGGACCGGTTTGCCGACGCAACATCGAAACCCATATCGTAGACGGCATGCTCCACACGATCACCCTCACGCTCGCAGGCGACGGGTTTACCGCCATCGGCACAATGCATCGTAACAGCGGGCTCGACGAGGAACGCCTCGACCTCATTGGCGGTGGGGCCCGTCATACCGTGCTGAACCTTGCTGATCGCGTCGACGCGAGCGGGACACAGCGCTTACATCGACGAGGCGATTGGGTCTCGGTAGGACAGCAACGCGGCTTTGAAGCGATGTGCGACGACTTCCTGCTTGCGGCGCGTGAGCGAAGGCCGGTCGATGCCGCCGCTATTCTCGCAACGCATGAAGTTTGCGAGGCCATCGTCCGTCACGCGGAGGCGTGAAGTCTCGGACACGCGTTCCGTAATTTGAAGGCCTCGGCGCACAGCGCGCACCGACAAGGTCGCCCCCACTCCATGTACGCCAGTGCCGACAACCGCCTAAATGGCGGCATGCAGTGGCTTAGCCGGAAACCTCATTGAATGAGTGTCCGCAGCTCGGCGGGGGGAATGCCCTGCAACGTCAGCTTGTGGGTCGTAGGTGGAAGAAAGGTCGTGCGTGGCGGCAGCCCCTCGGACTGCCATGGGCCAGGTCTGTAGCGAATTGCGTTGCAGAACGACCCAAGGGTTATTGGCCGGCATTTGGACAACACGAGCCGGCGTGGACCCGTCAGCTGCTACGATCACCGTCACGCCGTCGCGTAAGCCCTAGAGCGGGTTGCGTGTCTTCAGGGAAGCGTCGAACGCGTCGTTGGACGGCCCGGTCGGCTGACCTTCACGGTGTAAGGGGCCGTGCAGGAATAATGGATCGCCCGCTCGCAACAGGCGGGCCGCCCCGGCGAGAAACCCGAGCGTCGCCGACTACAGGCTGAGATGGACCATGTTGATGCACGATATCGGCGCCGCGCTTGCGATCGCTCAGCCTGCAACGGCAGTGTCGAGGCCGAGTGGCGGTCGGACATTGTCTACCTCGGAGCATCACGCAACGATCGAGGTGCGGGCGGCGAGTTCCGGATCGATCGATTGCCATCGGCGTCACGATCCTGCAACAATACCATACTAATGTAGTGGGATATGGAACCGAACAGCCCCGCGCATATGGCGCGAAGGATTCTCATTGGGAGGATCGAGACCCTGAGCATCGGCCAGCCCGTTGCAGCCCTCAGCTTCGAAGGGAGGCTGGCCGCAGAGAACGGATGGACCGGGTCGTTTGCAGACCGGGTCGCGACGGAATATCGTCGCTTCCTCGCGCTGGTCGCGATCAGCGACGAGCAGCTTACGCCGTCGGACGCGGTTGATCAGGCGTGGCATCTGCATATGGCCTATACCCGCGATTATTGGCACGGCCTCTGCCGCGACATCGTCGCGCGCGATATCCATCACGAACCGACATCGGGTGGCCCCGAGCAATGCGAGCACTATCGTGACCGCTACGCGCATACGCTCAATTTATACCGGGACACCTTTGGTGCTGCGCCGCCCGCAGATGTTTGGCCCGATCCCTCGGAACGATTCTCGGGAAATTTCCAGCGGATCGACCGGACCAGAAAGGTACTTCTGGGCGCGGAAGAGACGACGTTGGTCGGGTTCACTTGCGCCGGCCTGGTTGTCCTGATCGTTCAAGATATGGCGGCGCTGGTTGCCGTTTTCCTCCTTGCCGTCGCGATCGTCACATGGATCCAAGGTGCGCGACTAAAGGCCGGCACAGCGGGTCGTCGTTTCGATCTGAATTTCGACGGTGACGCTTGCGGCTCGGACGGGCACGGTAGCAGCGATGGCGGGTGCGGCGGGGGATGCGGCGGGGGGTGCTCATGACCCACCCCGTCTTGCAACGGGCGACGAGGAGGGGCGCACCGCCGCCAAGCGAGACATGCGCGTCGATGGCGGTGCACGCCAGCACCAACCCGAATACTGTAAAGCTGTTCGCACTACCTTTGCTCCGGAGTGGGGCCCGCGGGATTTGCCGCCACGCGCACTGCGTCCTGATATTCGCTCACGAGCGGCAGAGGTGAACGGACGTCCGCTTTCGGCCTGCTCAAAGACACTGCTGCACGAGTGGTTCTGGGTCTTTGCCATCCCGTCTTTCGAGCGGCCGTGAGCCGCAAGTTTTAAGCTGTGCAAGCGCTGAGGGGGTGCTCGGATGTGCGCAGGTGAGGCGACTGGCCTCCTTCCGAAATGGGATCTCTAGCTTTGGGTGTCGGCTAAGCTACGCTGACCGTCATGGATCTGGTCTTTGGCTGGCGCACGGCTGTCCTCACGGTGGCAGCGGCAATTCTGCTTCCGCTGGCGGTCGGCTTGTCGGCGTCGTTCCACAACCGGCTGGCGGCGCGCGCGCTCGCCGCGCTGCTGATCGTCATGACCGGCGTCTTCGTGCCCTGGCTGATCGGGTTTGCCGGCTTTTACGATCGCTGGTGGTGGCTGACCTTCGCGCCTTTCTCGAACGCGCTGCTGGTCCCGCCGCTCCTCTATCTTCACGCTTATGCTCTCGTCACCGGCCGCTGGTCGCCCGCGGCATGGCGACACCTGCTGCCGGGCGCGATCCAGTTCGCCTATCAGGCTGCCGCCTTCCTCCTGCCGACGCCGCTGAAGCATTACTGGGCGGATCTTGCTTTCACGACCGGCAATGCGATCGTCGCATCGCTGCTCGCGATCAGCTTCGTCGTCTATGGCGCGTGGACGATCCGGCTGTTGCACGGCTACCGCGACGCTCTGTCGCAAAAGCGCAGCGACGACGCGCGGTTCGCGACGGCGTGGCTCAGCCGCACCGCCGTCGCCTATCCGTTGCTGGCGATCGCCTGGGCGGGCTGGCTGCTGGTCGATGCGGTGAAGCCGCTCGGCTATAGGGGGCTGATGCCGCTCTACGCCGCGATCGCGGGGTTCGCATTGTATCTCGGGATCGCAGGATGGCGGTATCTCGCGTTGCCGTTTCCGGCGCTCGACACACTGGAGCATCCGGAGGTGCGATCACCCGCCGTTCGAAACTGGCAGGCGCAAGGGGAGGAATGGGCGACGCGGATCCGCGATAACGGGTGGTATCGCGACGACGCGCTGACGCTGCGGCGGCTGGCGAGCCTGCTCGCGACCAACGAGACCTATGTGTCGCGCGCACTCAATGAGGGGCTGGGCGTCGGCTTTTCGGACTTCGTCAACGGTCTTCGCTGCGAGGACGTGGCCGCGGCACTGGCGGCGGATGATTCCCGGCCAGTCTTGGCGATCGCGCTCGACGCCGGGTTCTCGTCGAAGGCAAGCTTCAACCGCGCCTTCCAGCGGCGCTATGGTCGCTCACCGAGTGCGTATCGGGCGTCTCACAAACGATAAATCGCATGGCATGGGCGATGATGAGGCGACGCGTACGCGCTCGGCCATGCTTGAAGGGGGTATCCATAACGTCGGAGCCGACATGACCGCATCGCCACCGTCCCGCCGCACCGTGCTCGGCGGCCTCGGCGCCACCTTTGCAGCCTCGCCGCTGCTCGCCCGGACCTCATCCAGTCCGACGCTCCTCCGCGCCGCGGCGATGCGCGAGGACGTCGCGTTACTGCGCAGGGCATATGCCGAGCTCCACCCCGGCATCCACCGTTACAATACGCCCCGGGAGATCGATGCCCGCTTCACAGCGCTGGACCAGGCGGCGGCCATCCCCATGACGCTACGGGCGTTCTACCTCACGCTGTCGCGCTTTCTCGCGACCGTGCGCTGCGGCCATAGCTATGCCAATTTCTACAACCAGCGACGCGAGATCGCCGTCGCGTTGTTCGGAGCAGCGGATCGGTTGCCGTTCGACTTCCTCTGGATCGGCGACGCGATGGTCGTCACGGCCGATCCATTCGCCACGGGGATCTCGCCGGGAAGCCGCATCCTGGCGGTCAACGGCCGATCCGCGAGCGCCATTCTCGCCGCGCTCATGCCGCTCGCGCGTGCGGATGGGCACAACGATGCCAAGCGTCGCCGCCTTCTCTCGGTCCAAGGAGACGACCGCTACGAGACCTTCGACATCTTCTTCTCGATGCTGTTCGGGCAGGACCGCTATCAGCTGACGGTGGAGGACCCCTCCGGACGGCGACGTGCCGCGACCGTTGCTGGCGTCTCGCTGGCGCAGCGCCGTACCACCGCGCACGCCGGCGTCGATGCGAGCGGCGACACGCCGGTCTGGACGATCGAGCGGCGTGGCGACGCCGCGCTTCTGTCGATGCCGAGCTGGGGTCTCTACGATAGCAAGTGGGATTGGCGCGGCTGGCTCGATCAGGCGGTCGACCGGCTGGTCGCCGAGCGGGTGCCGCGACTGGTCGTCGATCTGCGCGCGAACGAGGGGGGGCTCGACTGCGGTAACGCGCTTGCCGAACGGCTGGTAGAACGCGAGACGCCGTTCGAGGAGGTCCAGAGGCTCGTCCGCTACCGCACCGTGCCCGACGACCTGCGGCCTGTGCTCGACACGTGGGACCGCAGTTTCGATCATCTGGGAGAGAATGCGACCAGGATCAGCGACCGGTTCCTCCGGCTCGATGCGCAAGGCGACCGGGTGGACCCGATCAGACCGCGCGGTACACGCTATGAGGGCGACGTGCGCGTTCTGATCGGCCCGCAAAACAGTTCGGCGACGTTCCAGTTCGCCGATTTCGTCCGCCGTAATCGCCTTGCAACGCTGATCGGTGAGACGACCGGCGGCAACCGGCGCGGGATCAACGGTGGCTGCTTCTACTTCGTGCGACTGCCTGCGACCGGGCTGGAAGCCGACCTGCCGCTGATCGGCCGGTTTCCGACGACCCCGCAACCCGACCGGGGTGTGAAGCCGGACATAGCAATCCCGATCACGCGGGCAGACATCGCGAAGGGCACGGATGGCCAGTTGATCCGCGCACTTGCGTGACGAATGGCGGCGGCTCCGAGCGCTTGCGTTCGGGATGAACGAACGACCGGAGCTGGTAAGCGGGAACCACTGCGAATGTCCGGGTCTGGCGCACCGCTGCCGTAGTCGTCGGGAGGTCGACCAAGATAGAGGTCTTAACTACCTTCATCAGCATGATTGCGAGATCCGATCAGACCCCCCGATCTCTGCCTCGACGAGGACGGGGCCGAACTCATCGCCTAGGCGCTGGATGACGCCGCGCTTACCTACCTTGAGGGTGCCTTGGCTGCGCTTCTGACGGACGGGCCAGGCGTTCCGATCGGGAGAGACGCAAGCTTAAGCCGTTTCTAGAAGTCGCAGGACCGATCGGTGGGAGAGCCGCCACCGCGTTCGGACCCGACGCGCGTCCTAACCATGACGCTGAGAACTCGCTCAAGGCTGAAATGGTCAGCCGGGTCGACCTGATCTTCGTTATGAGGAAGGCGCATCGGAGCAAGCTCCAGCTTCAAATCCGGGTGGCTCTGGCAGACAAGCGCGCGATTTGTTTGACGTAATGAACAGTTTTGCATTTATGCAGCCGGAACTGGTCCGGCTGCTCGCGACGACGGTGAGCAGGCACCTACCAGCATGCGCCATGAAAACCGAGAAGCGGTCAAACTTGGAACATGAATTAGCAGCGATTGTGGGAAGCGGGTAGGCTGATCTGAGTGTCATCTATTGGATTTTACCAGCTGCAAAGCGGACCGGTAGCTAGCGCCCAATACCGGACGTTCAGAGTGGCTATACGGGCAACCCATAACGGCCATTCGTTAAGCGCCATCTCTCCCGTTTCTTGTCGCCGACAGGCCATTCGCGAATGCGCAATTGAGACAGACATTGAAAGTACGGCTGCGTCTACGGACGACTTTCGCTAGGCGGCCAGCCGCATCCTGTTGCGACCCTCGTTCTTCGCAACATACAGCGCGTCATCGGCGCGTCTCAGCAGCGCATCGCAACTCTCCCCAGGCGCCATTTCTGCCACGCCAATGCTCACCGTGACGCCTGGCGTACAGTTGTCCGTGCCGATCGCATGACGCACCCGTTCGGCGACCTTGCTTGCCGCATCCGCTGCGGCGTCCGGTAACACGATCACGAATTCTTCACCGCCGAAGCGGCCAATGGTATCGCCGCTGCGCAGTTCCGCGGCAGCGCCTGCTGCCACCCTCTTCAGCACCTCGTCGCCTGTGTGATGTCCATAGGTGTCATTGATGCGCTTGAAGTGATCAATATCGAACATCGCGACGGACATTGGGTGCCCGGTTTCGCGGGCGAGCAGCAACGTCTGCTCAAGCACGAAGCTGGTGCGGCGCCGGTTTGCAATTCCGGTAAGCTGGTCCGTCTCGGCCAGAATTATCGCGTTGCGGGCGGCAGTCTCAGCACGAATGCGGGCCCGTTCCATCTCGGCTTCGTGCGCAACCTGGGTCGTTATGTCCTGGATAATGCCGAACAGGCCAACCGACTCATTGACGCCGTTTCGGTCAATCTCACCCTTCGAAAACACATGGCGTACCTCCCCGTCGGGGCGGACGATGCGAGCGGTGAATTCAAAACCCACGCAGTGTTCGAGGGAGCGCCCGATATGTGCCGAAACCGCATCCCTATCGTCAGGGTGATAGGCGTCTATCGCGGTGTCGAGTGACGGCGGAACGCGGGTCTCCACACCATGAATGCGAAAGACTTCGTCCGACCATGTTATGAGTTGCGTCAACAAATCGAGATGCCAATGACCGACATGAGCCGCACCCTCGGCCAGCTCGAGCAACCGCAGCTTGTTCGCGTTGCTATCGATCAGCTGTTGTCTAGTCGCAAGCAAGGCGGCAATCGGCAGGGCGGCCGCGAACAGGGCCAGCAAATAGAATTGTAGAAAGATGCTACGTGCGTACGCCTGACCGTCGGCTATCGCCTGCGGATCAGAGCCGAAAATATGGGCGAGTGAGCTGGCCGTGGCAACGAGCAACACACTTCCGGCGGCGCCAAACGGACCCATTCGCAACGCTGCCAGAAGGACTGCAAGCATCGGCAGGAAAAGCAGCGAGTAGTTGACCTGAGAGAAAGCGATTATCGACACGCTGGCCACGAGCAGAAATATCGCGACGGCTTGCGGGGCTGCTGCCAGGCCATCGCGAAACCTTTTGCGATAGAAGGCTCGGCCCGCAATCAGGATGAGCGGGGCAACGATCAAGATCCCCAGCAGATCAGTCGTGAACCACGAAAGCCAGAAGCTGATCCCGACAGCCGTCGTCGCGCAGGCGGCGATCGTCGCGCTCAACGCTGCCGCGGCCGCTGCGGCGATGCAGAACCAGACCAAGCCCTTTGGATCGGTGAATGAATCACGACGCCGCGTTCGGTTTCGTAAAAGCCATGCCGCAAATCCGGACTCGGACACGTTAGCGAGCGTAAAACCGATCGAAAGCAGGACGCCATTCCCGCCGCCGAGGTTGGCAGCGAGACTGGCTATTGCAGCGGCGCCTATGTGCCACACGATGCGATTCCGAGGTTCGACCAGTAAGGCTGCGAACAGAATGCCGCTGGGCGGCCACAGCATCGCGATCCCGTCAGCACCGCGGGTGAGGTAGAGGGACGCGAAGGCCGCCAGATAGTAACCAACGCCTGTGGCGATCGGTAGCGCTGCAAAACGTGTGAGCTCGGTTACACGGTGGGCTATTCGGTTCATGCGCAAAATGTAGGAGGCGACGGTTAACAGATCATAAGGACTGGTGTATTTTCAATCGGTTGTGAAGCCCGCTCCAAACTTCTGGTGTTGAGCCCCATCGCCAATAGCGAGACTTGGCCGGCACCATGCGAAACAGAGCAGGCCGTCTGATTTGCGCACCCGCCCTTGGGGATGCCAACGCGGCGTTATGTAAAGATTGCGGCGGAGAAACCGGCCGCCGCGGATCTTCAGCGCCTCAAGCTGATCCAGGGCAGCGTGGGTTTCGCAGAGCGTGGGGCCACGACGGACTCCAACTTGTTTCCCCGAAATCTGGCAGCACGCTTGGGGCGGCGGTGTTGGGCACCGTGCCCAATGCCAGCCTCGCCCGCGGACACGCTGAGACGCTGCAACAGATTCAGCAGATGCTCGTGGGCCAGGGGGCGGCGGCAAGCGCAGTGATGAGCCGGGCAGGGCGAGCGCACGGCCGGCCCCTGACGTTCCGGGGCATCCTTATGATCGCAGGCGGCACGCTGGCGTTCTCGGTGTTCGTACCGCAAGCGACGGAGGGGCACGGCGCGCCAACCTAAACCGATGTCTGAGCGCAAGCAGCTGAAGCAGCGGCATCAAAGTCTGCCTGTGCGTCAACATCGCAAAGGCGCGCGGCAAATTACGCCCAGGCCTATCCCCCCAACGCTACCGCTCAAACAGACGCCTCAAGAACACGGTTTCCACCTCGCGCCGCAGATCGTTGTTCGGCTTTTTCAAAAAGCCGTGCCCTTCGTCGGCGAACACCACATACCAAGTTTCGTTGCCGTTTGCGCGCAGGCGCGCCACGATCTGGTCCGATTCCGATTGGGGTACACGGGGGTCGTTGGCACCCTGCATCACCAACATTGGCTTGGTGATCCGCGCAACATTCGTGAACGGCGACACCCGCGTTAGTACCGCGCGCATCGCCGGATCGCGCTCGTCGCCATATTCTGCGCGGCGATTGTCGCGACGATAGGCCTCGGTGTTCTGGAGGAACGTGTTCCAGTTGCTGATGCCGTAGCGCTCGACCCCGCCGACCAGCCGGTCCGAATAATGCGTCATGACGGCAAGGCTCATATAGCCGCCATAGGACTGACCATAGACCGCGACACGGCCTGCATCGAGGCCCGGCTGTGTGCTGATCCAGTCGAGCAGGGCGCCGATATCCTTTACTGAGTCCTCGCGCTTCACGCCATTGTCGAGGTTGAGGTAGCGCTTGCCATAGCCGTCGCTGCCGCGGACGTTGGGAAGGATCACCGTCGCCTTCAACGCATCGGCAAAATATTGCGCGCCATAGTTTAAGATCGGGCGCGTCTGCGCTTCCGGCCCCCCATGGATGTCGATGATCACCGGCGTCCGCGTGCCTGCCGGCAAGCCCTTGGGTCGATAGACGAACGCCGGGACAGACAGGCCGTCGAAGGACTTGAAGCGTACGAGCTCGGGCTCGGCAAGCGTGGCGGGATCGAGTTCGCCCAGCTCCGACTTGGTCCAGCGTGTCAGGCCGCCTCCGGTCACGCCCCAGCTCCAGACGTCACCGGCGGAAGTGGCCGAGGTCAGGCCAATCGCCAGATTCCTGCCGTCGGGCGAAAATCTGAGCGCGGTCAGGACGCCGCGCGGCAGCACCGGTTGTGGTAGCGCGCGGCGGGTGACCCGATCCTGCACCACCACGCGCGAGAAGCCGTCCTCGTTCACGGAATAGGCGAGCACGCGCCCGTCATCCGTCAGATCGAAGCTCTCGACATCCCATTTAAGGTCCGGCGTCAGGACCGTCTGCGCGCCGGTGGCGATATCGATCTCGACCAGTCGGCGCGTGTCGCTGCCGGAATCGGAGATGGCGATCAGCTTCCGTCCGCCCGGCAGATAGCGGGGGTCGGCATAGACGGCAGCGTCAGCCTTCGGCGCGATGCGGTCCGCCTTGCCGGTCTTAAGATCCAGCTCGAACAGCTGGTCCTCACGGTTGGAAAGGCTGCGCACAAATATCAGCCGCGCAGCGTCGGGCGCGATATCGGCGGGCGCCACCGCGCCGTCGGACTGGTAAAGCGAGCGCGGGTTGCCGCCCGCCTTTGGGTCGACCCCCAGGATTGCATAAGCGGCGCTTCCCTTGGTCGCCCGCGCCCATGCCATCAGCGCGCCATCCTTGCTGAAAACCGGCGACTGGTTGCGGGTGCCGGCTTCGGTCACCGGCGTGGCTACACCGGTGAGGCCGCGCGTATAGAGTTGAAACCACTCGTCACCGCCCGTGTCGCGCGTCATCACGAAACGATCGCTGCGGGGGATCGTCGTCGCGGCGGCAATCGGCTCGGCGCCGAACGTGATCTGTGTGCGTGCGCCACCGGGGGTTGCGACGTGATGCAATTGCTGCGTCGCGCCAAAGCGCGTGGCGATCAGCATCGAGCCGTCCGGCAGCCAATCCTCGAACTGCGCCGCCCGACTATTATGATAGCGCTGCACCGCCTCGCGCACCTCGACGGGGATATTGGGCACGCCAGAGAGCGTGGCGCTGCCGACCTGCTGCGTCGGCACGGTCTGCGCTGCGGTTCCGGTAGCGAGCGCGAACAGCGCGACGGTTGCGACGAGAGGCTTGATCATTCGCCGGTTGTCGGTCGCCGGGCACCGTTAGGTCAAGGGCGGGTACAGCGGGTCGGCTGAATTGCTAGCGGTCTCGCGTGATCGACATCGTGATTTATCGCCCCGATTCTATCCTCAGCCGATCGGCGAACATCTCGCGTCCATCGCAGGGAGTGCGATTTGCGTCTCAACAATAGAACGCTCGATGATCGCAAGCGTCGCCTACAGCTTGAGCCAAAAAAAATGGTCTTTATCGCAGTTCCAGCCGCTTCTCGACGCAAGCCGACACAGTTACCTGCTAACTTCAGCATCGATGGAATGCGTAGCCATGGCGGCGCTTCTCGTTAATATATCTAGGCAGGTCGTGATCGGACCGACGATGCCACAAACAGCCGAGCGAGATTCAATGTCCGGTAAGCCCGGAGGTGGGCTTTGGCGTCGGTACCGGAAGGGCGACCGGCGCCAACTTCTATTTCAGCACATAGCGCGGTATCAAATCGCATGGCTCGTGCGCAAAAGCTGAAGGTTTACAGGACGGCCGCTGGCTTCAATGATGCCTATGTCGCCGCAACGAGCCAGAAGGCTGCCCTCGAGGCCTGGGGCAGCGAGCGCGACCTGTTCGCGCGAGGCATAGCAGAGCTCGTCACAGACCCCGCGCTGACCGCTGAGCCTTTGGCCTCGCCAGGCCTGGTCGTGAAGCATTCTCGCGGCACGACTGCGGAGCAGATCAAGGCCATGCCGGCCCTCGAACTGCGGACAGCGCGGGGAGATGTTTCGGCGCGCCCCGAAACGTCCAAACAGCCGCAAAAACCGAAGTCTGCACCGAAACCGAAGCCGAGCAGCGCGAAGCTCGAGGCGGCGGAAGCTGCGCTTGAAACGGTGACGGCCGACTACGACGGCAGGATGAAGGGGTTGGCGGACCGGGAGGCAAAGCTGGCCCGCGATCGACGTGAGCTTGAAGAGCAACACCGCGCAGACGTCGGCGCGGCAGAGGCTGCAGTCGAAGCCGAGCGTCAACGATATGACGCCGCGATGCGACAATGGCGAAAGGGAAAAAGCGACACTTAAGTCGCAGCTGCCTACGGGCATGGTCTATCCCGCTCACAGCGTCCTGTGTCGCGACGCTGCTATTCATGGTTACCGCTTCGCTAACCCTCAATATCCGGAACGATCATCCTTCGACACGGCTTCTAGATCCGTGAGCAACCGAACTGTCGACAGGAATCATCATGAGCACGACCCTCGTATCAGCCGTTTTCGACAATCACGCCGATGCAGAGCGCGCCGTTTCAGAGCTGCGCGCTGCGGGCATTAGCGACAGCGCGATTTCGGTCGTGGCGCAGCACAATGGCAAGAACACGACCACAGACGGCAACGGCGACACGCAGGAGTTTGTCGGCAAGGTCGCAGCCGGCGCTGGTATCGGGACCCTGCTCGGTATCGCGGCGCTCGCAATACCCGGCGTCGGCCCTCTCGTTGCAGCGGGCGCGATCGCGTCGGCAGCGATCCCCGGTGCAGCCGTCGTCGGTGCGGCGCTCGGTGGCGCCGTCGGGGGGCTGGAAAAAGTCATGACGGACCATGGCGTCAGCCGGGTCGATGCCAGCTATTATGAGGGGCGCATCAACGAAGGTGGCGTGTTCGTGTCGGTCGATACCGCCGGGGCAGGGGTCGCTCCCGAGGACGCAGCCGATGTGCTGTATCGCTCCGGCGGTCACACATCGACGCGTGCCAAGGTCGCGTCGGCGTAATCCTCTCTGATTTGCTGGCTCGAAGAGACGGGGCGTTCCTAAGGGGGCGCCCCGTCTCGGCATTGGGTAGCATCGAAGGCAAGTATCGCGGCGCCTGAGCCGAACCTGTGTGCGCATCGCGCCATTTGCCAATGCGACCGGGCCCGCTACAGGCCGCCCCGCAATGGCGTATGTCAGGACCTCATGATGATCAGTACACCCCGCTCGATTGACGACCGCATCGCAGAGGTGGCCACGCACGGGGACGCGGCCTGGTTCAACAATAATCCAGATCGACGCATCCGGATACGCCAAGCGGTTGCAGGGGAGTTCGCCGAAAATATCGGACACCCCCCCGTTGGCATGCAGTGGTTCGTGCTTGTCCTCGAGGCGCAGCCCGGTGCTCGTCTTCGTCAGCCTATTGCCTTGTCGATCGGGTTTGACATCAGCGGTTTGGACGATGGCGCGCTGTTCAGCCTGTTCAAACAGGCGGCCCCCGTGGAATCACGCGATCTGCTGAGCAAGCTCCGCGCGGCGAAGCTACCAGGGATCACGAAGCCGGCGAGCTAATAGTATCCCAGAGCTCGACGATCTTCTCGCGGGCAGAGGCCTTCCCAAGGAGCGCTTGGGGTAGAGCCGGTCCACCGCGACGTTCACGAGGGCGTCGGCCGGGGAAGGGCATCGAGCGCTGCCGATACCTGCAGGCGCAAATCGTCGTCCCGGGAAATCTCGAGCATCGCGCTAAGACTGTTGCGGGCGCCGGCAACATCTTCTGCGACCAGCTGAAGTCTGGCTCGCTCCCACCAACCATGGGCGTGCGTGGGCGCCACGATCGTCATGCGGTCGTACAGGACTAGCGCGCGCGCGGGATTGCCTGCCTGCTCGGCACGGGCCGCCTGGTTGAGCAGCAGTCGAACAAGCGCCGATCGGTTCGACAGGGGCAGCATCCCGTCGGAAAACCGTGTCTGGCCCGTCATCTGCTCCAACAAGGCTTCCACCTGTTCGGGGGCGACGATGCGACCGTCATTGAAGGGATCGATGATCAGCGCCTCCGGTGCGTCGCCAAGGCGGACCAGGACGTGGCCGGGGGTATTGAGCGGCATCGCCGACCATCCAAGCCGTCGGGCCATTGCCACATAGAGGATCGACAGACTGACCGGCAGACCGAGCCGTCGATCGATGACAGCGATCAGGTCCGCGTTCTGAGGATCGTCGTAGTGCGTGCGGTCGCCGGAGAATCCGAAATCCTCGACCATGACGCTGCGCAGCGTCTGGGCCTGAGCGACGCTGCCTGCTGCGTTGTCGTCAGCAGCGCGCAGGGCCAATTCTATGCCAGTGAGCTCGTCGATATAGTCGTCTAGATCGATACCGGGATGATCGAGGGCGGCGAGTTCAAGGGCGGCCAGATCGAGCTCGATCTCCCCGTCCTCCATGAGCCCGAGATGAAGAATGCTATTGGTCATAAGACGCTAGATGGGGGCTCTTCCGATCGTTCCTATGCCCGACTTGACTGCCGGCATGATCAGCCGAGCGACAACCGGATCGGCGTCGAGGATCAACAGGCCGCCACCGATCGGACTGGCGTGGAGGCTGCGCTGACCCGAACGAAACTTACCCCGGAGCCGGCGCGTTGCGGCGGTGCCGGAGCAGTCTGCTTCGCAGCCATTTGCTTAGCGAGGATACTATCATGGGCCTGTTTTCCAAAGACATCGTGACGTTCGACGACCTGTTCCTGCACCAATTGCAGGATGTGTATTACGCGGAAAACCAGATCACCAAGGCGCTGCCAAAGATGGTGGCCAAGGCAACGGCGCCAGCCCTTAAGCAGGGTTTCGAAACCCATCTGCGTGAGACGGAAGGGCAGATCACGCGCCTCGAGCGGATCTTCGACCTGCTTGGCGAGAAGGCGAAAGCCGTGACCTGCCCGGCGATCGACGGCATCATCAAGGAAGCCAACGAAGTCGCCGGCGAGATCGAGGACAAAGCCGTTCTGGATGCCGCGCTGATCGCGTCGGCACAGGCCGTCGAGCATTACGAGATCACGCGCTATGGCACGCTGATCGCTTGGGCGAACCAGCTCGGCCGCGCCGATATCGCTGCGATCCTGAAAGAAACGCTCGATGAGGAATATGCGACCGACGACAAGTTGACCGCGATGGCAACGTCGAGCGTGAACGTCAAAGCGGAAGCGGTCACCGCATAAGCGTTTCGGTGTCGGGGGGCCCAATGCCCCCCGACCAAATCTAGTTCATGAAAGGCACGTTCGATGGCTGATGATATCGCGTTCACGCTTCCCGAAGCCTTGCGTGCGCAAAAACACATGCGTGATGCGCTGGGCCTGGGTGAGGAACGGTTCCCGGTCCCCGCCTTCATCAACATGGTAAGCGACGAGATCGAGCAGCTGCGCAACGCCGGGAAGACCAATGGCGAAATCGCCGCGCTTGTTGAAGAGTCGAGCGGTCATGCCCTCACCGAAGCGGATATCGCGCGCTATTATACGCCTGCCGAAGACCGGCGTTCCAACGAGCACTGAAACTGCCCCGACCAGCTCGGGAATTGTGCCTCTTGTTGAGGGCAGGGGACACAGATTTGCTGTCCTGAACAAGACCGCCACTTCCAGCGTCGAGCGTCCTACCGGTCCTGATACTGTGATCTACGCGTGGGTGGGCGATCATAAGCAACGGCGATGCGACCCATCTCAGGGCGATACGCCATAGGCTGCGAACTCGTCGACGGGTGCGCTTCGCGGTGAACACGCTGCCCTTTAACGTGACACGGCGGCGATATTCGGTGCCCGCGACTGTCCTGGCGATATCGTTCTTGCGGCAACAGGATCGTTTCCACCGTGCGCGTATGCTGTGGCTAGGGGACGGCGTACGGCGCGGCACCGTCGGGCGCGGCGTCGCGGGTCAAATCAGCACAATAGCCGATCGTCATCCCGTCGGTTGGATCCAGCCTGAAGTTCAGTCCATGCGCGCCTTACCCGTCATCGAAAGGCGTCGCTCGCCCGTCTTCGGATCGAAGCTGCTGGCGGTCGAATCGACATCGACAAAGTTGGATTCGCTCTTCCAATAGTCTCGCAACGCCCGGTCGCGCGCATCGCCGACCAGCCTGTGCCGGTAATCAGGGCTAAGATGATCAGGTCGCACCCCTTGCCGGAACTGGTACCCGATGGGAGGCAGGCTCAAGACCTATCCAGGCTATCCGCATGACACGCCGACGTCATCAACGCCGACATCCTCGCGTTCATCCGCAGATAACCGTCGGCGGCAGGCGGGATACGTATCGCGCCTGCCGCCCTCTACCTAAAAAGGTCGATGCCGGCGATGGCCATATGCCTCCTGGGGGATGCAAGACCGATGAAGGTCATGCGGACGTAGACAGCGTTAACCTTCGTATCGAACACGATGCGCTGCGGCGAGAGCGCGTTGGCGATGTTCGAGAACTCGTCGGCAGCCGCCTTGACCCATGTCTTCCCGTCGAGGCTTGTCTCGACAAGGAACCGTTTCGGTGGCGCGGTATCCGTCATCACCGCGCGCGAGGGCGTCAGGATGAAGCCAGCCAAGTGCTGAGGCGTGGTCAATTTGAATGTGACGGTCGGCCGATCCGCCGTCGACGCAACGGGAACCTGCCAGACTGTGTTCGAATCATTGTCGAGCACGGCGCCGGCAGTCTGTCCCGATGCCGAGACGATCGATATCTCGGAGGGCTGCAGCACATCGCGGCTACGCGCGGCGGGCAGCGCGACCGCGATCGGCGCGATCTGGCGGAACAGCGCGATCTCGCTGATCGCCGGACACGCCTGTGCGGCGACGATCCGCAGTCGCAGCCGTCGTGCGACGACGGGCGCGGGCAGGCGGACGACGCGCTGGGCGGCGATGCACGTGCCCGATGCGATCTCCGACCACCCCTTGCCGCGATCGACGTCGATCGCAAAGCGGTCGACGCGGACGCCAAGCGGCAGGAACTCTCGGATCCGGACGAGATCGAAGCTGCGGCCGGGCGGAAGGTCGAGGACAAGGCTCGGCGTATGCACGGCGTCGGGGGTCGACCAATAGCTTTCAGGATTCTGATCGAGCACATTGGCCGCCGCAAAGCCCGGCCCGCGAATGTGATCGGCCGACGCGATCGCGCCAGTCGCACGATTGTCCGCGAACGTCGCACGCTGCGCGGTACCGAATGACTGCAGAATGGCGACGTCGGGATCGGCGAGACGGCCGCGCCGGTCGGGTGGCAGATTCAGGATCAGATTGGTGCCGCGTGCGATCGATTCGTCGAACAATTGCAGCATCCGCTTGGGATCCTTGACCTTCGCATCCTCGTCGGCGTGGTAGAACCAGCCCGGGCGGATCGAGGTGTTGGTTTCGGCGGGCCACCATAAGGCGCCGTTGCGAAGACCGGCGTTGCCGTCCGCCTGGCTCGGTTTGCGGTTAGCCATGGTCGGCCAGCACGGATCGCCGGCGACACCATCCTCATTGCCGACCCACCGCACGTCGGACCCCAGCGGTTCGAAGGTGCAGGCCATGGGCTGATGCTGATGCACCAAGGCGAAGATTGACGGCCAGTCATAATAGGTCTCGGAGTCGATCTTCCGTGTCTCGCGGGCGCCGCCATAATAGCCGTCGCCGCCGTTGGCGCCGTCGAACCAGAATTCAAACAGCTGGCCGTAGCGCGTACAGAGTTCGACGATCTGTTTGCGATAATAGTCGAGATAGCCAGGGCGGCCATATTCGGCGTGATTGCGGTCCCAGGGCGACAGATAAAGGCCAAAGTCGAGGCCGGCACGCCTGGCCGCTTGCTCGAATTCGCGGACCACATCGCCCTTGCCGTCACGAAACGGGCTGTTCCTGACGCAATGCTCGGTCAGCATCGTCGGCCACAGACAGAATCCGTCATGATGCTTGGCGGTCAGGACGATCCCGCGCAGACCGCCGGCCTTGGCCGCTCCGACGATCTGATCCGCCGAGAAGTCGGTTGGGGCGAACAATCTGGGGTCTTCATCGCCATAGCCCCATTCGCGATCGGTGAAGGTGTTGATCGAAAAATGGACGAAGGCGTATTGCTCGCGTGCGTGCCAGGCCAGCTGGCGCGGGGAGGGGGTTGCTCCCCAGGGCGCGGGTGAAGTTCCGGGCGATGGCTTGCGCGCCCAGCCGCTAGACGACGCTGTCGATGCCAGGCCGGAGGCGAGCCCCGAGGCAAGCATAGCGCGGCGGGTGATGATCGACATGGGGACTCCTGGAACGTTTCGGGTCATGTGGCATCGCTCTCGCGTGGCGTGCTGCTGGCGGCGCCCGGAGCGGTTCTGCGTAGCGCGACGTCGTAGCGTCGGCCCTTCACAGTCTCGAACGTGATAGACTGTGCATCCTGCTCGAACCGGACGATCGTCCCCCGCTGAACAATCTTGAGCGGTTCGAACCCTGACGGCAATCGGACCGAAAGGCGCGTGTCGCCGGCAATTACCGTCGCGTCGACATGGCCATCGCTCCACGCGATCGCAACCTCGTGACCGCCCCGCGCGCGGAGCCCGACGACGCGACCGTTGGTCCATTGCGAGGGGACCGCAGGCAGCAGCGCGATCTCGGTTTCGCGGCTCTGTAGCAGCATCTCCGCGATCGCCGCGGTGATGCCCAGATTGCCATCGATCTGGAATACGGGCCGTGGCTTTGCCGGATGCGTGTCGAGCAGGTTCGCTGCGACGCTGTTGGCGATGAACGCGGAAAGCGATCGCCCGGCCTGCGCGCCGTCACCCAGCCGGGCCCAGACCGCGGTCGCCCAGGCACGGCTCCAGCCCGTGCTGGCACCGCCATGCGCCTCGCGGCGCGCGATCGACGCGCGCGCAGCCCGGGCGAGCGCGGGCGTCCGGACGGGGTCGATCGCATCGCCGGGATAGAGCGGATAGAGATGCGAGATGTGTCGGTGGCCCGGGTCCTGCTCGGCGAAGTCGGTCGCCCATTCCTGAAGTTGGCCATATCGGCCGGTGCGATAGGGCTCGAGTTGCTTTAGCAGCCCGGCGAGGCGCACCGTGAGCCCGTCGACATCGCCGATTACCGCCATGGCTGCGATGCAGTTCGTGAACAGTTCGCGGATCAGCGCGAGGTCCATCGTGCAGCCTGCCGAGATCGCGGCGGACTTGCCGGCCGCGGTCAGAAACAGGTTCTCCGGCGAGATCGACGGGGCGGTCGTGAGATGGCCGCTTCGCGGATCGCGAACCAGCCAGGCTGCACAGAATTCGGCGCAGCCCCGCATCAATGCAAAGCCGCGCGTCTTGAGGAAGTCGCGATCGCCGCTGAAGCGGTAATGATCCCAGACGTGCTGTACTAGCCATGGGCCCGCCATTGGCCAGTTCGCCCAATTCGGATCGCCGACGCCCGCGCCGACGGGGTTGCTCATCGCCCACAAATCGCTGTTATGATGCACACACCAGCCCGGCATTCCGTAGAATTGCCGCGCGGTGCGCGCGCCGGTGACCGCGAGCCGCTCGATGTGATCGATCAGCGGAAAATGGCAGTCTGCGAGATTGCAGGTCTCGGCGGCCCAATAGTTCATCTGGAGATTGATGTTGGTGGTGTAGTTCGAGCTCCAAGGCGGGCGCACCGCGGCATTCCATACACCCTGGAGATTGGCGGGCATCGTATCGGCACGGGAACTGGCGATGAGGAGATAGCGGCCGAGCTGGAACAGGCGTTCGGCACGCGGTGTATCCCCGTCCCCGATCGTGCCGTTGAGTTCGAGCGAGGCGCGGCGGTAGAGCGCCTGATGATCGCTGACGTGACGCTTTACTAGTGTCGTATAGTCATGATGTCTGGCAGCCGCGAGGTCGCGTTCGGCCGAAGCGCGGACCGCGGCGATGGGTGTGTCGGGCGCCAGGTCGAAGCGGCGAAACCCTGTGGCGGCTGCGATCCGGACGATCGCGGTTGTGGCGCCGCGGATGTGCAGCGCGCCCTCCGACGCGGTGATTGCGCCGCCATCGGTTTCGACCGACAGGATCGTCGCGAACGCCATGCCCCGACCGGGGCTATCCGAATACCGAATGGGGTCGGGGACATCGCGGTAATCGGGCTCGCTCTGCGTCGGCGCCTTGCCGAGCAGGGTGATCTGGTTGCTGCCCGGTTGCGCGGTGGACGTCGCCGTCGCGCGCAGCTTGCTCGTCAGCATCAGGCGGCAATCGATCATGCCGCGTCGATCCGCGGTGAGGCGCAGCAGGATCACGCCATCGGGGTGCGAGGCGAACAGGTCGCGGCCGAAGCCTGTCCCGCCAGAGCGATACGTGACAGATGCAACCGCGCGATCGAGGTCGAGCGTCCGGCGATAGTCCTGCGGGGCTTCGCGATGGTCCATCTCGAGGTGGAGATCCGCCATCGGTGCATAGCTCGCACTGAACGGCCCCTGGAGCGCATGGCTCAGTTGATCGGCACTGATCGGATCATCGGCGAACACGGCGCGGCGCACCGCAGCGAGCGCATCCCGGTTGCGAGGATCGGCATGGTCTCGATCGCCGACCGCATGCCCGGGGCTGACGTCGGGCTGGCCGCTCCACAATGAATCGTGATTGAGCGATAGCATGTCGCGTACGACCCCGCCGCCCATCATCGCGGCGAGCCGGCCGTTACCGACGGGATGCCCGAGCAGCCACTCGCTCGCGGGCTCGGTCGCCGTGATCCGGTGGCGCTCGTCCGCGCCGGGGGCGCTGGCTTCGGCGGCGCCCAGCCCTGTGAAGAGCCCGGCGAACATGGATCCGGTCCCTGCTGCCATGACGCGGCGACGTGATACGCTGGCGAATGCGTCGGCGACGCCCGGTGGTTGACCCGTCATGCTTTCCCTTCCCGCATGGCGGCGCGTCCGGTGGCGCCGTCATGCCTGGCTACGGCCCTAGAAATCCAGGGTCGCCCCGATGTTGATAGACCGGCCGAGCGCATCATAGACCGAAGGCGAGGTGTTGACGCGCTCCGCCGCCTCGAGCGGGGGGCTGGGACGAACCGGCGCCGCCCTGTTGAGCACGTTGTTGACGACCAGTCGCAGCGTCAACGCCCGCGATACGGTGACGCTCCCGCTCAGGTCGAACACGTCATAGGCGGGCAGATACTTATATGCGTCCGGCACGCTCGGATCGTCCTCGCCGAAGATCGGATTTCCATCAAGGCGCGAGTTCTTCAGCCCCGAATTATGCCTCCAGTTGACCGAGACCAGCGCCTGAGTCTGCGCAGCTTCGGGCGAGCTGAGCGTAAACCGGAAATTGTGCTGATACCGGCGATAGCCCTGCCCGGCATAGGGCCCGAACAGCCCGACCACGTTGAAGTCGGTGTCGGGGAGGCCGAGATCACCGCCCTTGGCGGTCTGCAGCGTCGCGACATAGCTGGTGGAGAACCGCGCCCAGTTGCCCATCCGCGTGTCGTAATTGGCAGAGAAGTTGAACCCGCGGGCATTCGTTCGGCCAAGGTTGCTGTATCCCTGGTTGATATAGCCCGTTGCTGCTCCGGCGTTGCTGAACAGCGTCCCGTCAGCGTTGCGCTTGAGCTGTCCGCAGAAGAAATCATAGCCGGTGTTCGCGCAGGTCTGCAGGAAGTCGATCGCGCGGTAATAGCCGATGCCGTTCTGGATCTCGATGCTGTAATAATCGGCGGTCGCGGAAAAACCGCGCAACATGCGGGGCGTCAGGACGAGGCCGTAGGTGTAGGTGTGGGCGACTTCGGGCGTCACCAGACCTTCGGAACCGTTGCGGACAGTGCACAGGAAGTCCGGACATTGCTGGATCGCGCCATATTGGGCGGCGGTCACGCCGGTGCTCGCGCAGACCTCGCGGCTCGCAACGGGGCTCGTCCCTGCGCACGGATCGCCCAGCGTGTTCGTGTCGAGCACGCCGTAACTGGCGTTGGCGTTCGACGAGAGTTCGTAGATGCTCGGTGCGCGGGTTGCCTTGTTGTAGCTCGCCCGGAAGAGCAGATCCTCGATCGGCCGCCAGCTGCCGTCGATCTTGTACGTCGACCGCACCCGTTCGACCCCGGAATATTTCGATCCACGGATCGCGGCGCCGATACTCAGGTCGCGGATCAGGGGGCGATCGCTGACCAGCGGCACGTTGACCTCACCGTAGAGGTCGACCGCGTTGTTGGACAATGTCGAGGGCGTCGACCCGAACGCAGCCTGATAGGCGGCGTCGGGGCGGGAACGATAGCCGCTCGACCGATATTCCCCGCCAACCGCGATGTTGATGCCTTTGGTCGAAAACGGGCTTCTGATGCCATATTCGCCGAGGTCGCCGGTGACGTTGGCATTTCCCACCCATTGTTCATACCGCTCGCGGAACACGCCGCCGCCCTGCGCGAACGACAGATAGTCGACGGCCGCGGCGCTGGGCCCGTTGGTCGAGAAAATGTCGAGCGGGACGCAGCTCGGGTCGGATCCGCTGACCACTGCGGCGCAGGTCGGCGTGCCGTTGACGTCGACCACCTGCAGTGCGGTGGCGACCTTGGCGGGGTCGATGCGGCCGAGTTGTTGCTGGCGGTAGAGCGTGGTCGAATAGACGCCGCCTACGTCGTAATGCCATGCGCTGCCCAGATCGCCGCGAAACCCCGCCACCGCGCGATAGATCTCGTTGGAAGACAGCGTCGACTGCGCGTCAGTAAAACGGTAGCGGACATCGGTGCGGACGTTCGTCGCCGTCCCCGCGGCAGTACCGCACAACGCGCCTGCCTGCTGCTGCGATAGAAGCGGGTTGTCGCAGTTGATGTCATAGGGGATCGAGCCGGGCTGGATCGTGGCCGGATCCGACTGGCTCCGCGACTCGGACCTTAGATAGAGCCCGTTTGCGTAGAGCTGCAGCGCGGGGGAAACCTCGTAGTTGAGGAAGACGGCGCCGTTGTATCGCTTGTTCTCGCGCTGGAAATAGAAGCTGTCGTTGTAGTTGTAGCCGTTGGCCCCCGTGAACGGGACGAACTCGCGATCGCCACCCGCCGCGTTCGTGAGGACGGAGCCATTCTGCGCCGGCCCGGACAGCGCCTGGAAATAGCCAGCCGGCGTTGCCGAGGATGGTGAGGCGCAGACGACCGACTGCCCCGACAAGGTGATCGGGCAGACGGAAAACGACCGCGACGACGCAAGGACAGGCTCGACCTGGCTATAGGCCCCGAACAGCGAGATGTTGCCGCGACCGCCGGCGAAATTTTTGCCCATGCTGATATTGGCGTCGAACCGGCCGCCATCATTAGCCATGCCGCTGGGCACGGCGAAGCCTGCGTCACGCGCGGCCTGCGCCGCGATGTTGTCGCGGTTGTCGGCGTTGTAGAAGCCGTAATTGACGTTCGCGTTGACGCCCTCGAAATCCTTGCGGAGGATGAAGTTCACCACGCCGCCGATAGCGTCCGAGCCATAGACGGCAGAGGCGCCGCCGGTCAGCAGATCGACGCGCTCGATCAATCCGACCGGTACGACGGACGCATCGATGCCCTCGGTGACACCGATCCGCTGACCGTCGATCAGGGTTAGCGTCCGGTTGGTCCCGAGCCCGTGGAAATCGAACTGCTGGCGCCCGTTGCCGTTCGATAAATTGGTGTCGTTGTTCTTGATTGCCGGAACGCGGTTCAGCACCTCCTGGACACTGAAGGCTGCCTGCAGCTTGATGTCCGCCTGGCTGACGCTGGTCACCGGTGCGGTTTCGACGAGGTTTTTCGACCGGATGCGCGAGCCCGTCACGACGATGTCGCCACCAGGCGGCGTCGGACCCGTCGTGTCGTCCTGTTCCGTGTCGGGCTGGTTCGCCGGGCGTTGCGGCAAAACCTGTGACTGAGACCCCGTCATCGCCACGCGCGTCAGCGCGGCGGGGCGTGCGATCACATAGACGCCCTGTCCCGTTCGCGACGTGACGAGACCACTGCCTTGCAAGAGCCGGTCGATCGCCACGTCCGGCGTCATCGATCCGCTGATCGTCGGGGATACGCGGTCGGCGAGGAGGGTTTCGTCGAACACCATCTGCACGTGCATCTGGCGGCCGAGCAACCGCAGCGCCGGGCCGAGTGGCTGGGCCTTGATGTCGACGCGAACCACCCGCTGCGCCTGTGCCGGAGAGACCGCCATGACCGTCGCGATTGCCACGCAGCTTACGCCGAGAATTCGTCGGTCCCTTAACATCATCGATCGCCCCTCTTCCTCTGTTATACTTTTGTGACGTGCGAGGGTGTCGAACACTCACTTCATTACGAAAATTATCTTATAATTTCGTTTTATCTTGGTTTCAGCGACTGCGGCTCAAGCGGATCGTCTCGCCGTTAACAGCGGCATCAACCGGGAAGGTTGTGGCAATTGCCTCGGCAAAGGCATCGACGTCGCCATTGTTGAAGACCCCGCTGACGCGAATGTCCGCGGCACCCGGATCAACGATGATCCGGCGGCGCTGGGCATAGCGGTTCATGCGTTCGGCGGCGGCGACGAGTGTCTCCGACGTAAAACTCACCTGCTCCGCGCCCCAGCCGTCGTTTCCGATCGATGAGCTCACGGATCCGACGAACCCCGATACCGGCAGGCCGATCTCATGCCCCGGGGTCAGCGCGCGCTCTGCGGTCAGCCGGTGCCCACCCAGCCGGACGACCTCGTTCATCTGCCCTTGGGGGGTATCACGCAACACCGCGACCCGACCCTCGAACAGCGCGACCCGGACTTCGCGGCTGAGCCTTTCAACCGAAAACTCGGTCCCGGTCGCGATCACCACGTTTCGCCCGCTGCGTACGGCGAACGGGCGCAGCGGATCCTTTGCGACCTTGAAGCGCGCGCGGCCCTTCTCAAGGACGATGTCGCGGCGTTGCGGGCTGAAAGCGACCGTGACCATGCTGTCGGCGTCGAGCGACAGACGCGAGCCATCGGCCAGCGCGATGACGCGCCGTTCGCCAATCGCGGTGCGATATTCGTCGCGGCCGCCGTGGCGCCACGCCAGCGAGCCCAGCGACAGCGCAAGCAGCAGCACAGCCGCGATCGCCCAAGCCACAGGTCGGGACACCATCGGCGTCCGGAGCCAGCGACGCTGCCCCGCGCGATGTACGGCACCGAGCGCTTCGCGGCGTAGCGCGAGCATCTCGGGAGCGTCGGCATTTTCCTCAACCGCGTCCCAGGCGGCAAGCGCTGCGCCCAGATGCTCGCCTCGGCGGGGGTCATCGGCCAACCACGCGTGCAGGTCGGTGCGCTCCTTCGGGGACAAGGGCCCGTCGGACAACCGCAGGCACCAGTCGATGACGGTGTCCGCATCGGATTGCGGCGCGGTCATTACGAGTCTCCCATGGCGGCAAGCAGCGCACGCATTGCATTGGCGATATGCTTCTCGACCGCGCTCACGGAAATGCCGAACGCATCGGCGAGCGCCTTACGCTGCATGCCCTCCAACCGGTAGAGAATGAAAATTTGGCGAGTCCGGTCAGGCAGGCCGCCCAGCGTGCGCGCGACGCACCCGACGCTCTGCCGCGCGGACAGCAACCGCTCGGCGTCGATCGGATCGACGCCAAGGTCAGCATCGGTCGCTCGTGATTGCTGATATCGGTACCTGGTCGCATCACGTCGATATTGATCGCGCAACAGGTTGGCGGCTGCTTGGAAAATATAGCCTTCGGGATTGTCGGTGGCCGGCCCCCTCATCGTCGCCATGCGGATGAAAAGATCCTGGATCAGATCTTCCGCCTGCACGGGATCACTGAGACGACGGACGAAGAACGCCATGAGCGCCGGCCGCATGCGTTCCATGACCGCCGAAAGATCGCGTCCCGGCATCGCGCCGGCCGGAGGCCTATGCTTCATCATGCTAGATAGACGGGCAGGCGCGCAATGTGCACAGTTTAAACGAGCGCTTTGGTCGGTGGGGTTCGTCAGGCAAATCCACGATCAGGAGCGCGTACCGCGGGCGGGGTGGGTAGATACATATTGCCAGCTCGGCGAGAACGGCCGAACGCAACGTCCTGGCGCGAGAGCTCGAACGCGGACTGAGAGCCCTGCGGCGCATGCGACGACGAGGATGGCGATGAAGCAGAGGATGATCCCGGTTCCCCGTCTGACGACTTTCGTTGCAGTGCCGCTTGCGTTGCTGCCGTGCGCCTGCGCGGGTGGGCCGAGCACCGCGTCGATCGCCGCGCAACCGGCCTTTGTCGCCGAACGGTTCTTCGCCGGGCGGCTGGACGGCACGGGCGTGCTCAAGATCGCATTTCGGGCGCCGGTCCGGACGCATGTCGCGAGCGTCGGTCGCGTCGCTCCCGACGGCACCTTGATCCTGGATCAGCATATCGAGCAGCAGGGCAAGCCGCCGCGCGATCGGCAATGGCGGATCGTTCCGCTCGGGCACGGGCGCTACACGGGCACGCTGACTGACGCGTCCGGACCGGTGACGGGCGAGGCGGTCGGCAATCGCCTGCATC
This sequence comes from Sphingomonas sp. FUKUSWIS1, assembly GCF_000733135.1. NCBI lineage: Bacteria > Pseudomonadati > Pseudomonadota > Alphaproteobacteria > Sphingomonadales > Sphingomonadaceae > Sphingomonas > Sphingomonas sp. FUKUSWIS1. The sequence continues at coordinate 11,488 of NZ_JPJC01000021.1, read as the reverse complement.
TGGCCTTTCGTATGCGCGGGGGCATGATGGTCGATCAGTGGCTGACGCTGTCGCCCGATGCCCGGGTCGCGCAGAATCGGCTGATCGTCCGCAAGCTCGGCATGACGGTGGCGACACTCGGCGAAACCATCAGGATACTGCCATGAGCGCGCATAGCGAACGTCATCTTGTATCGCGGAGCGGCTGGCTTCGTGCCGCGGTGCTCGGCGCAAATGACGGGATGGTGTCGACCGCGAGCCTAATCGCGGGCGTTGCCGCATCGGGCGCAACGACCGGCGCCGTGTTCGTAGCCGGCGCGGCGGCGATGGTCGCGGGGGCGATGTCGATGGCCGCGGGCGAATATGTGTCGGTCAGTTCGCAGGCTGACAGCGAGGCTGCCGATCTGGCGCGCGAGCATGGCGAACTCGCCAGCGACTGGGCGCATGAGCATTACGAGCTCGCGCAGATCGACGTGGCGCGCGGTCTCGATGCGACGATCGCGAGCGAGGTCGCGCGGCAATTGATGGCGCATGATGCGCTCGGCGCGCATGCCCGTGACGAACTTGGCATCTCCGAAATCGTCATGGCCCGCCCGCTCCAGGCGGCATTCGCGTCCGCTGTCAGCTTCGTCGTCGGCGCGATACCGCCGCTGCTGGTGGCCATCCTGACGCCTGCGCCACACCGGCTGCTAGCGGTGACGGCAGCGACTCTGGTCTTCCTCGCGCTGCTGGGCATCGTCGGGGCGCGAACAGGCGGCGCAAGCCCGTGGCGCCCGGCGCTTCGCGTCCTGTTCTGGGGTGCGGCGGCGATGGCCGCGACGGCCGCGATCGGGCATCTCGTGGGTCGCGCGGTTTGATACCTGGCCCCAATCCGGGTGCGGATTTCCGCGGCTCGCGTGAAAGTGCGCGCGGCGGCTTCGACGAAAGGGCGCCAATAGCGGCGTTTTTGATCGTGGGTGCGACTGGTAACCGCCTCCTATCGGCGTATACGACCGGATCGTAGACGGAAGGGCCGGCGATCGGCCCGCAAGGAAAGATGCTGCTGCACCCTTATGGATTCTGCTGATCAGACCCTGGAACAGCTTGGCTGGGACGCACATTTCGAGAGCCAGATCTCGGCCGCCGAAGCCGCCTATTGTCATCCCGCCAGGGTCATGGCCGTCCACCGCGGCCAGATCGCCGTGACAGGGGCGGGCTGGGCCGGCGACCTGTCGCCCTATATCGCCGGTGCCACGCCGTCGGACGATCACCCGACCGTGGGCGACTGGCTGCTGACCAGCGCGGACAGGGCGCAGGCGCTGCGTGTGCTCGGTCGAAAGAACCTGTTCAAGCGCCGTGCGCCGGGTGATCCGCGCGGTGAGCAGATGATCGCCGCGAATGTCGACACGGTCTTCCTCGTCGCGTCGTGCAACCAGGATTTCAGCGTCGCGCGGCTGGAGCGCTATCTGGTGCTGGCACGCGAGGTCGGGGTCGATGCGGTCGTGATCCTCACCAAGATCGACCTGACGGACACGCCGGAGACCTATGTGGACGCGGTTCGCGCGATCGAGCCCGGGCTGATCGTCGAGACCGTCGACGGCCGCGAACCTGACGCTGTGGCGCGGCTCGCCGCCTGGTGCGGTATCGGCAAGACCGTCGCCTTTCTGGGGTCGTCGGGCGTCGGCAAGTCCACGCTCGTCAATACGTTGCGCGGATCCGCCAGTATCGCCACCCAGGCGATCCGCGAACATGACGGGACGGGGCGGCATACGACCACGGTGCGCCAGATGCACCGGCTCGACCAGGGCGGCTGGCTGCTCGATTTGCCGGGCATGCGCGAATTACAATTGTCCGACGCGGCCGCGGGCATCGCTGAAGTGTTCGACGACTTTACCCTCGCCGCGCAGGATTGCCGGTTTTCGAACTGCGCGCATGGCGGAGAGCCGGGCTGTGCGGTGCGCGCGGCGATCGACGCAGGCATTTTGACGCCCGAACGCTTTGCGCGCTGGCGTGCGCTGGAAGCGGGCGAGACCGCCGCCACCGCACGCACGTCCCGACGGCGCCCCCGCTAGCGCCGCGTCGGGGGGCTCGAAGCCGCGGTCGAGGTCGAGAACGGGCGTGACGATGCGCTCTTCCCCCATTGCCGGTTCGGCCGGGCGCTCATCACGAACCGCAAGTCGCCGCCCTGCCGGATCTCGTCGTCGCGAAGATAAGTGCGGGTGAGGGGCCGGCCGTTCAGGGTGACGGACTGGACGTAGCGATTGGCGGTCGAGAGGTTGTCCGTGCTGATCACGAACTGCTTGCCGCCGGGCAACATCAGTGTCGCCTTGGGCAGGAAGGGGCGGCCGATGACATACTCGTTCGCGCCCGGTGCGACCGGGTAGAAGCCTAGCGCGGTGAACACGAGCCAGGCGGACATCTGTCCGAGATCGTCGTTGCCGCTCAATCCCGCCGGCGTGTCGGCATATTGGCTGGCGACGATCTGCCCCAGCCGCTCCTGCGTCCGCCAGGGCGCCCCGGCATAGCTGTAGAGATAGGCGACGTGATGGCTCGGCTCGTTGCCGTGGATATACTGGCCGATCAGCCCGGCAATATCCTCGGCGTGGCTGTAGTCGATCTTCGACAGGTCGAAATCGAACATCGCGTCGAGCTTCCGGATCGTCCTGGCGTCACCGCCCAGTAGCCGGAAGAGCCCCGCCTGATCCTGCGGTACGAACCAGCTATATTGCCACGCATTGCCCTCCGTATAGTCGGAGCCGTAGTTGATCGCGGTCGGGTCGAAGGGGGTGCGGAACTGGCCGTCGGTCTTGCGCGCGCGGAGCCAGCCCGACGACGCGTCGAAGCTGTTGCGCCAGTTGCCTGCCCGCTTTTCGAAGCGCGCGGCGATGTCCGACCGGCCGAGTTTCCGCGCCATCCGCGCGATGGTCCAGTCGTCATAGGCATATTCGACGGTCTTGGAGGCGGCTTCGGGTTCCTTGTCGATCGGCACATAGCCCCGCGCGATATACTCGCCGAGCCCCCCGTAGCTGGCATGGTCGGCGCTCGCGACCATCGCGTCCAGCGCCGCATTGGCATCGAAGCCGCCAATGCCCTTCATATAGGCATCGGCGATGACGGGAACGGCGTGATAGCCGATCATCGTCCACGTCTCGCGCCCGGCGAACTGCCAGACCGGGAGGATGCCGTCGGGGCTGTGCGACTGGCTGGCGAGCAGCGAGCGGACGATGTCGGTGTTCGTCCTCTCCGGCTGGATCAGCGTGAGCAGCGGGTGTTCCGCGCGGAACGTGTCCCAGAGCGAGAAGGTCGATCGGACCGTGAAATCGGTCGCCTGGTGGATCTGGTCGTCGGGCCCGCGATAGCGGCCGTCGCGGTCGCTCCAGATGCTGGGCGCGAGCAGGCTGTGGTAGAGGGCGGTGGCGAAGATGCGGCGCATCGGTGCCTCGGCCTCGAACGTGACGGCGCCGAGCGCGGTGTCCCAGGCAGCCTGCGTCTGCGCACGGATATCGTCGAAGCCGCCCGCTTCACCGTCGAGATTGGCGAGCGCGCCGGCTTCGTCGACGCCTGAGATCCCGACCTTCACCTCGAGCGGTTTCGTCAGGACGCCGAAATCGAGACGCGCCTCGAGCGCCTGGCCGAGCTTTTCCGCGAGCGCATCGCTGTCGCGGCCCGGCCCCTGGAAACCCTTATAGGGAATGGCGGTCTCGCGGTTGACGAGTGCGTGGCCCGTCAGGGGGGCGGAGAAGCGCATCGCGAAAAAGAGTTTGCGCCCGGGTGCCCATCCGCGGGTTTCGCGAAAGCCGGTCAGGACGCCGTCGTCGCGCAGGTGCAGCCCCGACCACAGGATCTTGCCGGGATAATTGTAGAGTGACGATCGGAGGTCGAGAACGAGATGCGCGGCCTTGCCCGCGGGAAAGCTGTAGCGGTGCACGCCGACCCTGGTGCCGGCCGTCATTTCGGCGCGGATGCCGCGATCGGCGAGCGTGACGGCGTAATAGCCGGGCTTCGCGGTTTCGGTGGCGTGCGAGAAGCGCGAGCGATAGCCGGGGGCGGCGGGGGTTCCCGGGTCCATCGGCACGTCGTCGCCGGCGACCGGCATCACCAGCACGTCGCCGAGATCCGAATGGCCGGCGCCGGAGAAATGGGTGTGGCTGAAGCCGACGATCGTCGGGTCGTCGTAGCGATAGCCCGCGGCGTGCGGATAGCAGTCGCGGAGGACGCAGGAGGTGTCGGTGTCCGGCGAGAGCTGCACCATGCCGAACGGCGCGACGGCGCCGGGGAAGGTATGCCCCTCGCCACCGGTGCCGATCAGCGGATCGACCGAGTCGCTCGGTCGCGGCGCGGTCTGGGCGAGGGCGGGGGCGGGGCACACGGCGAGCAGGGCGAGCGCCGATCCGGCGAGGCAGAGACGCTTGAGCATTGGCATGGCGGTCACCCGGTCTGGGAGGGGAAGGGGCTCCGGAGTCTGGGGCCGGAGCGGCAAGGCCGGGTGCTGATACCGGCCGAGTTGAAGACGACAGCATTCAGTTTGCGGCGCGATTTGGCAAGACGGCGCGCCGCCGACGAACCGCCCGGCAGGATTAGTGCCGGTTCGGCCAAGTTCCGAGCCGCGGCGAATGTTGCGAATGTTGAGACCGAAACGGCATAAATCTGCTCCGCATAATCCACTTGACAATTTACTTTTATAATTGGCAAATAGGCAAGCAAAGACGACGTACCGTGACGATCCGATGAACCGGACGTCCCACCCGAATACGGGGGCAGGCACGCGATCGGCAGGGAGACGTGAGGGGGCAAGGACGTCCCGCACGCCGAAAAGGGGAAGTCTGATGAGCGCAACCAAGACAATATATGCCGTTCCGTCGCATCGCCGCCGCGCGCTGCGGTTTCTGCTCGCGGGCGCAAGCCTGAGCGCGGCACTGGCCGGGACGGCGCGTGCGCAGGAGGCGGCGCCGCCATTGCCCGCAGCCGCCACGACACCGCAGACCGGCGACACGACCGGAACGCCCGACGCGGCAACGCCCGCATCGACGGCGACCGCGCCCTCGGGCCAGACGGCGGACACCGCGTCGGCCGTTGCGGGTGAGCAGGATATCGTCGTCACCGGCTATCGCCGCTCGATCGAGAAGAGCCTGAACCAGAAGCGCGAAGCCAACGCGTTCGTCGACGTCATCACCGCCGAGGATATCGGCAAGTTCCCCGACAAGAACGTCGCCGACGCGCTGCAGCGCGTGCCGGGCGTGGTCATCACGCGCGACGGCGGCGAAGGCGCGCGGGTCAGCATCCGCGGGCTCCAGTCCGACCTGACGCTGACGCTGCTCAACGGCAACTTCCTGGCCGGCGCGGACAGCGGCGATCCACAGCGGTCGTTCAACTATGTCCTGCTGCCATCGAGCTTCATCGCCAGCACCGAGGTCTACAAGTCGCCCGAGGCACGGCTGGAAGAAGGCGGTGTCGGCGGCACGATCATCCTCAACACGCGCAAGCCGTTCGACGTCCCGGCCTGGTCGGGCTTCGTCTCGACCGAGGGCACCTATTCGGACACCACCGAGAAGTTCGAGCCGCAGCTCGGCGGCCAGCTGTCGTGGAAGAACGAGGACGAGACGTTCGGCCTGCTCGTCGGCGGCGTGTGGCAGAAGCGGACCAACCGCGAACTGCGCAGCAGCTCGGAAAGCTGGCTGTGGTGGAGCGACCGAGACGCGCAGGGCAATGTCCTGACGCCCGCGACCGACGTCAACGGCAAGCCCTTCGCCAATGACGACGCGATCTCCTATTGGCCGGGGCAGGGCACGACCGCGCGCGACGGCACGCATTATTCGGGCTATTGGGCGCCGCAGTCGGTCAATGCGCAGGTGTTCGACCAGGAACGCGAACGCTATGGCATCCAGGCGACCGCGCAGTTCCGTCCGTTCGAGAACGTCACGGTCACCTCGAACTATTTCCGCTTCGGCTATAGCAGCGACTATACTGCCAATAATTTGAAGATCCCCGAATGGGGCTATAACGACTTCTTCACCGGCGCGACGCTCGACAAGAGCGGGACGATCTTCCAGTCGGCCAATTTCGCGGTCCCGGCAGCGGGGACGGGCTGTCTCGCGCGAGCGACCCCGTGCACGATGGAGACGCCGCAGATCGGCGGCACGTACAGCCGCGAAAAGCAGGTCTCGAACACGTTCGAAACCGAAGTGAAGTACAGCCAGGACCGGTTCGACGCGGTGCTGAAACTCGGGAAGACCAAGTCGAGCGGCGGCCCGTCGGCGCGGTTCAGCGTCGCTTCGAAGCCGCGGCTGACGATCCCCGGCCAGGAGCAGAACGGCAATCTGGTCAGCAACTGGGACATTTCGAACGGCATCGCCGATTTCACCTTCTCGCCCGAATTGCAGCAGAACATCCGCAACGGCATCGCGCAGATCGACGTCGGATCGACCAATTCGAGCTTCACGAACAGCGATCTGGCGCAGCGGTATCTCCAGCTCGACCTGACGCGCCGGTTCGACGGGTTCCTGAAGTCGGTGCAGATCGGCGGCAAATGGCGTGACCTGAGCATCCACCGCGAGACCGGACGCAATGAATGGTATGCCGATGCGGCCAACGAGATCCGCTATCAGGATACCGCGGCCGGCGCGGTCGCGCGGCCCGAATTCTTCTATGAAAATCCGATCGGCAACATCAACGGCGGGTTCAACGCCAACGTCGTGCCGGGGATCAATTTCGACAAGTATCTCAGCTATCTGAACGCGACCTATGGCGACGCGGTCCGCGTCAACGAGCGCGACTTCGTCTATGATTTGGGTGAGCGCGTGTTCGCGGGGTATGCGCAGGCGAACTTTGGCACCGGCGGTCTGCGCGGCAATATCGGTGTGCGCATGGCCAATACGCGTCAATCGGGCAACACGTCCGACCGGCTCCAGTATCTGAACGACTATTGCGTCAACGGGCCGAACGGGTCGTTCGATCCGAACCGCCCGCTGGGCGCGGACGGCAATTGCCAGGTCCTGCCGCTGAGTGTCCGCGAGACGATCGTCAACACGCGGGCCGACCAGACCAAGACCTACACGGACTGGCTGCCGAGCTTCAACATCTCGTACGAGATCACCCCGGACCTGCTCGTCCGCGGTGCGGTCGCCAAGGTGATTTCACGGCCGTCCTTCGCCAATCTCGGGTCCGAACGGTCGCTGACCTATCGCTCGCCGCAATATGCGTTCGACCGCGGTCAGTTCGGCGAATTCGAGGGCTGGTCGGGCAGCGGCGGCAATTCGGAACTCAACCCGTTCTCGGCATGGCAGTATGACGCCGGCATCGAATGGTATTTCCATCGCGGCTCGGTGCTGGGCGCGACGCTGTTCCGCAAGGACGTGTCCGATTTCGTCGTGCCGCTGGTGCTGAACGTCACGCGCGAGGTGGCGGGCGAGCAGGTGCTGATCCAGCCCTATTCGACGGTCGCGAACGGATCGAACGCGCGGTCGCAGGGTGTCGAGCTCTATGCGCAGCACACTTTGTCCTTCGGGCTGGGTGCGCAGGTCAACTTCACCTATAACGACACGTCGGTCGCCGACGTGACGCTCGACGGCCAGTCGGTCGGCTCGTCCGCGCTGGTCGGGAGCGCGAAGACGCAGATGAACGCCTCGGTCTTCTACGAACATGGCAAGGTGCTGGTCCGCGCATCGTACAACCGCCGCGGCGAGGTCGTCGGCGGGCTTCAGTCGGGGCTGAACGTCTATACCAGCCCGTATGAACAGGTCGATCTCAACGCCGCCTATGCGCTGACCGACCGGCTCAACATCACCGCCTCGATCATCAACCTGACCAAGTCGGAAGAGAGCCAGCATCTCGGCAACGATACCAAGGATCGCTTCGTCTATCGGAATTACTTCGGGCGCCGCGCCTATGTCGGCGTGTCGTTCAACTTCTGATGGCGGGGCCAAAACCTTCCTCTCCCCTGGTGGCTCCTTCGCGGAGCCACCGCTTTTTTGATAGATATCCCCGCGTCCTGCGCCGGGCGCTGACGCTGGCGGGCCTGCTCGCGTGCGGAGCGGCGACCGCGTCCAACCCGATCGTGCCGGGCTGGTATGCCGATCCCGAGATCCGCGTATTCGCGGGGCAATACTGGATCTACCCGACCTATTCCGACCATGCCGGAAAGCCGGTCGCGCCGAGCCGCTTCACGCCCGCGCAAAAGGCGGCCCGACTGCGCAAGACGGTCCGCCCGTCCTATGGCATGCAGACCTTTTTCGACGCGTTTTCGTCACCGGACCTGGTGCACTGGACAAAGCATCGCCGCGTGTTCGACGTGCAGGACGCGGGCTGGGCCGCCTATGCGATCTGGGCGCCGTCGGTGCTCCAGGCGAACGGGCGCTATTACATGTTCTTCAGCGCGAACGACATCCAGAGCGATGCCGAGCTCGGCGGGATCGGGCTCGCGGTCAGCACAACGCCGGGCGGTCCGTTCAGGGATGCGCTGGGCAAGCCGCTGGTCGGCGCGTTCCATAACGGCGCGCAGCCGATAGACCCGTTCGCGTTCCGCGATCGCGACGGGCAGGTCTATCTCTTCTATGGCGGGTGGAAGCATTGCAACGTCGTCCGGCTGAGCCCGGACCTGAAGCGCGTCCTGCCGTTTCCCGACGGGACGATGTTCAAGGAGATCACGCCGCCCGGCTATGTCGAGGGGTCGTTCATGATCGAGCGTCGCGGCGTCTATTATCTGATGTGGTCGGAGGGCGGGTGGACCGGGCCGGACTATAGCGTCGCCTATGCGACTGCGCCGAGCCCGACCGGGCCGTTCACGCCGAAGGGCAAGATCCTGTCGCAGGACCTGCGCATCGCGCGCGGCGCGGGGCATCATTCGGTCGTCAACGTGCCCGGCACCGACGACTGGTACATCGCCTATCACCGGCGGCCGCTCGACACCGATCGCGGCGAACACCGGCAGATCGCGGTCGACCGCATGGTCTTTGCCGCCGACGGTACGATCGAGCCCGTCGTCATGACCGATACCGGCGTCGCGCCGCGGCCGATCCGTGCCGGGTCAACCGCCGGGCCAACCGCTTCAGGGCGCGACCAACATTCATCTGGGAGAGCGATGTGAGACACAGGGTAATCGCCGCATTGCGCGGCACGGTGGCGGCGGTCGCGTCGATCGCGCTCGTCGCACCGGTGCCGCTGTCGGCACAGGCTGCGGCCAGCGCCGAGGCGCAGCCGTCGGTCGACCTCGTCAACCCGCTGATGGGCACCGATTCCGACTATACGCTGTCCTACGGCAACACCTATCCCGCGGTCGCGGTACCGTGGGGGATGAACTTCTGGACGCCGGTGACGGGCAAGCCCGGCAGCGGCTGGGGCTACACCTATGACGGCAACAAGATCAACGGCATCAAGCAGACGCACCAGCCCAGCCCGTGGATGAACGATTATGCCGCGTTCGCGCTGATGGCGACGACCGGCGCGCTGAAGGTCAAGGCGGACGAACGCGCCTCGTGGTACAGCCACAAGGCGGAGGAGAGCCGGCCCTATAGCTACAAGGTCTATCTCGCCGATTACGACGTGACCGCGGAGGTCGCGCCGACCAACCGCGCCGCGCAGTTCCGCTTCACCTTCCCCGAAAGCGACGACGCGCACATCATCCTCGACGGCTATGCGGGCGGATCGATGGTGTCGATCGACCCGGTCAAGCGCCGGATCACGGGCTATGTCCGTAACAATCACGGCGGCGTGCCGGGCAATTTCCACAATTACTTCGTCGCCGAATTCGACCACGCCTTCACCGTCAGCCGAACCTGGGACGATAACGGCCAGATCGCCGCGACGCCGGTGCGCGAGGGCGATCATGTCGGCGCGGTCGTCAGCTTCAAGACGCGCAAGGGCGAGCAGGTCGGCGTCAAGGTCGCGTCGTCGTTCATCAGCCTCGACCAGGCCGAGCGCAATTTGCGCGGCGAGATCGGCGGCGATGGCTTCGAGCAGACCAAGGCCAAGGCGAAGGCGGTCTGGCAACGCGAGTTCGACCGGATCGAGGTGAGCGATCCCGACATCGACAACCGGCGCACCTTCTATTCCGCGCTGTACCGCATGCTGCAGTTCCCGCGCATGTTCCACGAGGTCGATGCCAAGGGCCAAACGGTCCATTACAGCCCCTATGACGGCAAGGTGCATCCGGGCTTTCTCTATACCGACAACGGCTTCTGGGACACGTGGCGCGCGGTCTTCCCGTTCTTCGCGCTGATGTATCCCGAGCGCGACAGCGAGATCATACAGGGGCTGGTCAACACCTACAAGGAGTCCGGCTGGCTGCCCGAATGGGCAAGTCCCGGCCACCGCGACGTGATGATCGGGTCGAACTCGACGAACCTGATCGCCGACGCGTATCTGAACGGCGTGCGCGGGTTCGACGTCGAGACGCTGTACGAGGCGATGGTCAAGAACGCGACCACGTCGCAGGGGCGCCCGGTCGACAAGAAGGGCAATGTGGTCGGCGCGGTCGGGCGTGAGGGCGTCGAATATTACAACCGGCTGGGTTATGTGCCCTATGACGTCGGCATCAACGAGAATGCCGCGCGCAGCCTCGAATATGCGACCGCCGACTTCTCGATCTCGCGGCTGGCGAGTGCGCTCGGCAAGACCGAGGATGCCAAGCTCTATGCCGCGCGGGCGCAGAATTACCGCAAGCTCTACGACGCGCAGAGCGGGTGGATGCGCGGTCGCAACCAGGACGGCAGCTGGTCGACCCCCTTCAACCCGTATAAATGGGGCGACGCGTTCACCGAGGGCAATGCGCTCCATTACAGCTGGTCGGTGATGCAGGACGTGCAGGGGCTCGCCGACCTGATGGGGGGCAAGGACGCGTTCGTGAAGCGGCTCGATTCGGTCTTCACCACACCGCCGATCTTCGACGACAGCTATTACGGGCAAACGATCCACGAGATCCGCGAGATGCAGATCGTCGACATGGGCCAATATGCGCATGGCAACCAGCCGATCCAGCACATGCCCTATCTCTATGACTGGGCGGGGGCGCCGTGGAAGACGCAATATCATGTCCGCGACGTGATGAAGAAGCTCTACGCGCCCACGCCTGACGGCTATCCGGGCGATGAGGATAATGGCCAGACCTCTGCTTGGTATGTGTTCTCCGCGCTTGGTTTCTATCCGGTCACGCCCGCGGTCGGCCAATATGCGATCGGCAGCCCGCTGTTCCGCACCGTCAGACTGACGATGCCGGGGGGCAAGAGGCTGACGATCGAGGCGGCGAACAACGGGCCGGGCAATGTCTATATCCAGTCGGCGAGCTTCAACGGGACGCCGCACGACAAGCCGTGGCTGACGCGCGAGGCGCTGCAGAAGGGCGGTACGCTGCGCTTCGTGATGGGAGCGACGCCGAACCTGAAATGGGGGGCGGCGAGCAGTGCTGCGCCCTTCTCGATGAGCGCACCGGTGGCCAAGCCATGAGCGGCGCGCGCTTCACCCCCCGCCGCCGCGACGTGATGACCGGCGCGGCGGCGCTCGCACTGACGGCGGCGCTGCCCGGTGGGGCGGTCGCCGCG
>NZ_JPJC01000020.1:0-8616 GCF_000733135.1 Sphingomonas sp. FUKUSWIS1 | reverse complement strand
TCCCATATGGCTTCCTTCCATTCCAACGAAAGGATCGCACCATCAAACCGTGGGATCAAACACCTAGCAGCTCTTCCAGATGCGCTACGTCGTTGTGGCGGAAGATGAACCGTTCTGCGCCAGAGCGCTTGATGCCCTCGATCATGGAATTGTGGTTGAGTGCGTCCGAGAATATCGCGCAATTCGGCAGCAACCGCCCGAGTGTGCCAAGGGCTGCCAGATTGCTGATCCAGCCAGACGTGAACAGGAGCGCGGCTTCCTTGCCATGCAGTCCGGCAAGCTCCTGTTCCAAGGCGACGTGCTCACTAACCGTGCCTGAGATATTCCGTGTTCCGCCGGTGCCGGCACCTGAGCGTGTGATGGTCTCATGCATCGCTGCAAGGACGTCGGGATGCTGCCCCATGCCGAGATAGTCGTTGCTGCACCATACCGTCACCTCGCGCATGGTGCCGTCTGGACGGTGCCAGCGCGCCTTCGGGAAGGCGCCCGCGATCCGCTCCAACTGTGCGAAGGTTCGGTAGCGCCCTTCAAGCCGGGTTTTGGCGAGAAGATCTTCAAAATGAGCATCGAGGTTCATGGTTCGCTCCTAGGGAACGTCAGAGAAAGTCTAGGGGTGTAGCCACCAGCGAATGATGCTGGCGACGATCCCGAGGGCCAGCACGCTGAGCGTCCAGATCAGCACCAGCCAGCCGATCCGTCGCCAAAGCGATGCCGGTGGGGTGTCAGCCATCAGTGATAGCCTTCGGTGACGGTTTTGCCGCGGAAGACCCAATAGGCCCAGGCGGTGTAGGTGATGATCAGCGGCATGATAAAGACGGTCCCCACCAGCATGAAAATCTGGCTCTTCTCGGGCGCTGCCGCATCCCAGATCGTCAGCGCACGCGGCACCACATACGGGAACATACTGATCCCGAGGCCCAGGAATCCGAGCGCGAAGAGGGCCAGCGTGACAAGGAACGGCAGGCGTTCCCGACCACGCTTCAGACTCCAGAAGAAGATGCCTCCGACCGCGATCGTCGCGAGAGGGACCTGAGACGTGAACAACACGCGGGGCATTTCGAACCAGCGGTGCCAATAGTCGATCGCCAGGAACGGCGTCGCTGCGCTAACCGCGGCCATCACAATCAAAGTCGCTATGCCCAGCCGAAACGCCATCTTTCGCGAGTGCTCCTGAAGCGAACCGTGCGACTTGCCGATCAACCAGCTCGACCCCAGCAGGGCATAACCGGACAGAAGCGCAACGCCGGTCAGCAGGCTAAAGGGCGACAGCCAGTCCAACGAACCACCGGCATAGGCGCGACCTTCGACCTTGATCCCTTGCAGCACCGCTCCGAGCAGTATGCCTTGCGAAAACGTTGCCACGACAGAACCAACGAAGAAGGCGGTGTCCCAATACGGGCGATGACGCGGGTCACGCCAACGAAACTCGAATGCCACGCCGCGGAAGATCAAACCGAGCAGCATGCCGATTACCAGCGGGTAAGTAGCCGGCAGGATGACGGAGTATGCGAGCGGGAAGGCCGCCATCAGGCCGCCCCCCCCAAGCACCAGCCAGGTCTCGTTGCCGTCCCACACCGGAGCGATCGAGTTCATCGCCTGATCGCGTTCCTCCCCAACCTTCAGCGTCGGAAAGAGAATGCCGATGCCAAGATCGAAGCCGTCCATCACGACATAGGCGAAGATCGCGAAGGCAAGGATGAAGGCCCAGACGGTAGCCAGATCATAATTGTAGAGCATGGCAGCTTACTCCTTGCTCAGAGCAGGGGCGGGCGTGAAACCCGTCGCCCGCTGCGGGGTGGAGGCCGGTTCGCTCTCATGTGGAGCAGGTGCCTTGGCCATGAGGCGGAGCAGGTAATAAGTGCCCGCGCCGAACACGATGAAGTAGACGATCACGAACGTCAGCAGCGATGTCGCAACGGCTGCGGCACGAAGCGGCGAGTGCGACTGGGCAGTCAGAAGATACCCGTAGACCGTATAAGGCTGCCGTCCGACTTCCGTCGTAATCCACCCGGCAATCACCGCGACGAAGCCTGCCGGACCCATGATCATGGCAGCTCGGTGTAGCCATCGCCAATCATAGAGCTGCCGGCGGAACCGCGCGACAAGGCTGAACAGTCCAAGTCCCAGCATTGCCATGCCCAGTCCGACCATGACCCGGAAAGACCAGAAGACCACGGTGACGGGCGGCTCACGATCGTCAGGGATCGTGTCGAGCCCGGCGAGCGGCGCGTTAGGGTCGTGCTTCAGGATCAGGGACGATGCCTTGGGTATCTCGATCGCATAGTCGATGCGTTTCTCGGCCGCATTGGGGATACCGAACAGGATCAGCGGAGCCCCATTGGGATGGCTGTCGTAATGCCCCTCCATGGCCATTACCTTGGCTGGCTGATGCTCCAGCGTGTTGAGGCCATGAGCATCACCGGCGAGGATTTGCGCCGGTGCCGCAATCGCCACCATCCACATCGCCATCGAGAACATCTTGCGCGCGCCGGGATTGGTGCGGTCACGCAGCAGATGCCAGGCACCGACTGCTCCGACAACAAGCGAGGTCGTCAGATAGGCGGCGATCACGACGTGCGTCAGTCGGTACGGGAAGCTTGGATTAAAGATGATCGGCAGCCACGATCCGGCTGGTACGAACTGCCCCTGGCCGTTGATGGCAAACCCTTGCGGCGTATGCATCCAGCTGTTGGTACTGATGATCCAGGTCGCCGAAATGAAGGTGCCGAGTGCCACCATGCAGGTCGCGAAAAAGTGCAGCTTGGGTCCAACCTTGTTGATGCCGAACAACATGACGCCAAGGAAACCGGCTTCCAGGAAGAAGGCGGTTAGCACTTCATAGGCCATGAGCGGCCCAACGACGGGGCCGGCTTTATCAGAGAATACCGACCAGTTCGTGCCGAACTGGTAGGACATGACGATCCCCGAGACGACGCCCATGCCGAATGCCACCGCGAAGATCTTCAGCCAGTAGCGATAGAGATTGGCGTAGACGCCCCGGCCGGTTCGCAACCACGCGCCTTCCAGCACCATCAGGAAGCTTGCAAGCCCAATGGAAAATGCTGGAAATATGAAGTGGAATGATACCGTGAATGCAAACTGCACCCGGGCAAGGAAAAGGGCTTCGTCACCCATGAGGGGGTCCTCTTGTGGTTCGCCATACCGAGATTAACTCGGCCATCACGTCGCGCCTGATCGCCTATATTTCTGTGATGTGATCGATCAGGTGCAACAGCCTAGGTTCAGACCAGCGAGATCTTTCTGGTTGCGTTCGGGGCGGTCATCGCGCCAAGTAAGCGCAAGCCACGTTCAAGACGTTCGCGGGAAAGAGTGCCTCCGATTGACACGCGCAACGCGGGTGAACCGCTTGACCGGTCAACTGCGAACACATCTGCACCCACCACGGATAAGCCGTGGGGGCGCAATGTGTTTACGATCTCACTGGAATTGGCGTCCGAGGGCAGCGGCATCCACAGATGATACCCTTCCGGCTGTGACTGGAACCCTTGCGGATCGAGAAACTTTGCCACGATTGCCTGACGAGCCTGTGCCTCGACCCGAACAGCGGTGGTGAGCTGCTGGAACACTCCACTGCCAATCCAGTCCGCCACGACCGCTGCATTGAGCGGTGGTGCCATGATTGCGGTTTCGTGCACGTCGGCCGCCAGTCGCCATGCTTGTGCGACTGTGGGTGCACGCAGCCACGCAATACGCAGACCCGGCGATAAAATCTTCGATACGCTGGCGATGTGCCAGGTCCGATCCTCCGCGAACGATGCGATCGGGGGCAAGGGCCGTTCCGGCAGGAGGCCATAGGCGTCATCCTCGATGACGATCAGACCGTGCTGCTCGGCAACGGTGGCAATCGCCTTGCGCCGGTCCACGCCCATTGTCGCGGTCGTCGGATTATCGTTGGTAGGTACGACATACACAGCACGCACACTGCCTTGGGCACAGGCGGCGTCGAGCGCTTCCGCGATCAGGCCTTCCGCATCCGACGCTACGACGAACAGGCGCAAACCGTACCGGCGGGCGACCGATTGGAACCCCGGATAGATGTGTGCGGCGACTGCTACGGTGTCGCCGGGTTGCAGCTCTGCGCTAACGATCGCGTGAAGGGCGTGTTGCCCGCCCGCCGTCACCAGAACGGTGTCGTCGTGACACGGAACGCCGCGAGCGCTCAACAGATCAGCACCAGCTTCGCGGGCCACGATCATGCCGCCACTCGGCTGATACTGGAACGGCGCAGCGACATCAGAACGGGTTAGTAAAGCGTCGGCAGATTGTCGGAACGCTGCAGCAAGAAGTGCGCCTGGAATTTCAGGTGGCGCGTTCATACCGGTATCGACCGGCTCGCTGTAGGTGGCTTTAGGAGTGTCGACCTTCTTCTGGCGAACAAAGCTACCACGCCGGCCGTCACCCTCGATCAATCCGAGCCGCTGCGCCTCGCCGTAAGCACGCGTGACCGTCGTCAGATCGACGCTTAACGCTTCGGCAAGGGCCCGCTGGGGCGGCAGCCGCGTACCGGCAGCAAGGCGTCCAGCCTCGATATCCTTCGAGAGCGCCTCAGCAATCGCAAGGTACTTTGGCCCCGCAATGGACTCGATATCGGGTTTCCAGGTTTGCATGGTTCTCATATATATGGCTCACGTACAAAGTCCATGCATTGCGAAGACAAAATATTGCGTTCGAATTCAGTCGCGATGGAGGGCGTAAAGCTCCTTGCCCGCAAGCGCCGATCGCGCGATTTCGCCATGATCGTGGAAGGCGAGCGAGGCCTCCGCGCAGTCAGCCTCCCAGAAGCTTTCATCGGCGTAACAGGCTAGCGCCCGCTCAGCACGACCGACACGCGCTGCAATTTCACTGAGCGCCTGTAGGGCGACGCGGACTTCGACATAATCGTCCCCACTGCCGGCAAGCACCGTGCGAGCGTCGTTCGAGCGCCCCGTAGAGGTTAGGTATGAAGCGGCGATGCGCCGGGCATCAGGCATCAACGAGCGCATAGACCGCTCCAAAAAATGGATCTGACAAGACCTGCGACCGGATTAATCGTCGAAGTTACTACTGTCCTTCGTATTCTCCCGGCCGTGAAGTTGATCCCAGATCTTGCCCGTACCGGCCTCCTGAGCACGATTCACGTACTGAGAGGCGACCAGCCAGCCTTTGATGGGGTGCAGCGGCAGCAGACATCCCAAAAGCATGACTGGGAGTGACGTGAACAGATGCACCCACCACACGGGATCAAATTTTACCTGGATCCACACGACAAAGAAAGCGAGCGGGAAGGCAACGATGCACAAGGAAAAGAAGGCAGGACCATCGTCAGGCGCTGCAAACCGATAGTCGAGACCGCAGGCCTCGCATCGGTCCGCGACCTTGAGCCACGACTTAAACATGTGCCCCTTGCCGCATCGCGGGCACAGGCCCTTCCAACCGGTCTTCATAATCCAGCGGAATTTGTCACCGTCGGTATCTTGGGTCACATGCGCACCGTTTGTTTTTAGCGATCGCACATACATAGTACGTATTGCATGGAATTTCTAGTTACTTTGCGCGCATCATTTATCGGCTGTTATCTAATTGGGGTCGGTACATGGAACGGACCCAGACGCTAAGCGCCGTCAGCCCTGCGCGAGCGTCCGAAAACACCCGTTTGTCGTGCATCCAGGATGGCGACAGGGTTTTCCGCCGTAATCTACGCCTTCTGGGACAAGGGCGTCGTCCCGGCACGGTCTGCCGAACGACAGCTACTGCCAGATCCGGCCGCTCGTGGGCGATGTCCCGTCCTACTATGGCGCAAATCTGGTAGAGTGCGGTCAGACAGGTTTCAGGAAGGAGATGGCGATCGCGGGCGGTCCCAAAAAGGATGGCAGACCGTGCGAGAACTCGCCGTCACATGGGCACGGACGTCTTTTGTTAAACGGTGGAGCTGGGCGCAAATATTTTTGAGTTACTGCCGTGGTGGCGCTCTGGTGGCGTTGTGGTGGCTTCAAGGGGAAGCCATTGAGCGCTGCGCAGCAGATTTGGCGAGCTTGATCAGGCCTGTACGGCCCTGATCAACCCCGGCACGCCGATGAGGGTAATGGCTCTTCTTAGATTGTAGGCGAGCGCGGTCAGACTGAACTCGGCGCGAACCTTCTCCAGCCCGCGCATCAGGAATGCGCCCTGGTTCATCCATTGCTTGATCGAGCCGAACGGGTGTTCGACCGTCTCGCGGCGAACGGCAAGAATATCAGGGCGCGCAACCAAGCGCGCCGCCATGCGGTCCAGCACCGCCTCGTTTTCCCAACGGTTGATGCGCCGCCAGCGACTGCTGGTACAGTTCACCTTGATTGCGCAGTCCGAACAGGCGGCGGGGTTGGAATATTGGATGTTGGCGTGGCCCCGCGTCACCGCGCGATAGCTGATGTCGAGGGTCCGGCCACCCGGGCAGTGGTACGCGTCCGCCTCGGCATCGTAACGAAAGAGATCCTTAGAGAAACGGCCATTGGCGATGGCGCTGCCCCGTCTCGGCCGGGCGACGAAGGGTGTGATACCATTCGCCTCGCATGCTTCGATGTCCTCGCCTTTGTAATAGCCCATGTCGGCGACCACATCGATCTGCTCGACGTCTAGCGCGTCTTTCGCCGCCCCAGCAGTGGGTGCCAGCAGACCCATGTCGGTGCCGGCGTTGGTAACGTGCTGCTCGACGATCAGCTTGTGTTTCGCATCCACCGCTACCTGCGCGTTGTAGCCGACCGTGGTCTTTCGACCCGTCACCATCGCGCGCGCATCCGGGTCGGTTAGCGATATCTGGCTCTCGCCACTGGCGTTCAGCTCGTGCAGCATCGCCTCCTGGGCCTGACGCCGCTCGCGCACCCTGGCGATCTTTGCGGCCAGCGCCCCGCTGCGGCCAGGCCCATGGCCATCCTCGCCGCGGTCGATGGCGTCCATCTCGGCAAGATACCCCTCAAGCCGCTCGTCGGCCGCGGCAATATACCTGGCCAGCTTGTCACGGGAGAAGTTGCGTGCCGGGTTGTTCACCGCCTTCAGCCGCGTGCCGTCCACCGCCAGCAGCTCGCGCCCGAACAGGTCGAGCTTGCGGCATAGGACGACGAAGGCGCGGAACACTGCCTTGAAGGCGCTCCTGTTGTCGCGGCGAAAGTCAGCGATGGTCTTGTAGTCTGGCCGAAGCCCACGCAGCAGCCAGATCAGCTCGAGGTTGCGTGCCGCCTCGGCTTCCAGCCGTCGGCTCGACCGCACCCGGTTGAGATAGCCGTACAGGTACAGCTTGAGCATGTCGCCCGGGTCATAGCCTGGGCGCCCCGTCGCCTTCGGCCGCGACCGATGAAAACCGGCCTCGCCCAGATCGAGGTCATCAACGAACGCGTCGATGAACCGAACCGGACTATCCGCTGCCACATAATCCTCTACCGATGCCGGCAGCAGCAGCGCCTGGTCGCGCGCATGACCCTCGATATATGCCATGATTACAGTATACGCCCGTCAGCAACCTTGTGGAATCACCCAGCGAGTTTTCGCACGGTCTGGATCGCATTTTGGGAATGCCGATGCGTACCTACCGCCGCTGCAACCCGATCACGTCCAACAGCGCATCCGCGGCTTTCGTGCGATAGCGTTCCTTATGCCGCAGCCCGAAGAAGGGGCGAGGAGCGAATGTGATCGGTGCGACGTGCAACAGACCTGCCTTGATGGCCGGGTCGACCACTAGCGCCGACAGGACAGCAACGTCCGCCCCAGCCTCCACGGCCGTTCGGTCGCTTTCATTAGACGGCATCGTCAGCGCCACGTCGAGGGCAGCCGGATCGACTCCCAAGCTGCGCAACTCGCTATTCAACGTCGATCGCGTGCCTGATCCAGGCTCCCGTTGCCCCCAGCGTGCTCGTCGCAGCCATGTCACGTCGATGTCGGCGTCGCCGAAAGGCTGTGCTCCGACGAGCAACAGCCGGTCTTCGCCGATCGGCCAATGCGCCAACGCCGGGTTGTCGATCTCGCCCTCGACAATACCCAGATCGGCCTTGCCGTCATAGACGCGTGCCGCGGCCTGCCCGGTGTTGCCGATCGACAGTTCGATACTAATCGCCGGATAGCGCTCATGGAAAGCCGCAAGGATGGGCGGCAACCAGTAGGCGGCGATGGTCTGGCTGGCGACGAGGCGCAGCGTGCCCCGCTTCAGCCCGCCAAGCTCCTCCAGCACCGTCTCGGCCGCGTCGGCCCGCGCAAGAACTCCGCGAGCCTCGGTCAGGAACAGCCGTCCGGCCTCTGTCAGAGCGATGCCGCGCCCGACGCGGTGGAAGAGCTTGGTTGCGTGTCGCTCCTCAAGCGAGGCGATGGCTGCGGAAGCCTCTGACTGCGTGACGTTTAAGGCCGCGCCGCGACGGTCATATGCTTGCGCTCGGCCACGCCGACGAAGATGCGCAGTTGCTCCAGTGTCACACCGCACCTGATATAGAAACCGATCGCGATTGACGATCGGAATGACAACAAGGCTAAGTTGGAGCGATCGGTAGGCAGGGTTTAGATCGTGCGACGGAAGGAACACCGCCGTGGCCAGTTTTGCCTATCCCGATCGTATATTCCCTACCGTCCAGACTAGCAGATTGCCCGCGCTGCTGC
>NZ_JPJC01000019.1:32822-54999 GCF_000733135.1 Sphingomonas sp. FUKUSWIS1 | reverse complement strand
CTGGACGTCAGAGCCGGACAGGTTCATTGTCGATCCGATCCACCAGATGCCGGGACTAAACACCTAGCATAGGGCCACGCCCCGGAAGGTCGTATCGTCGACTATAATCTTGGCTACCCCAGGACCGACGATGGTATTGACCTTGCCGAGTGCCGTTTCGATGGCATCGCCAGGAAAATGAATATCGACGACATGTGAATTCGGCACTGGCTGGTCGTCTGCGTCGATAACCATCGGCAAGGGCGTAAGCTTTACCCGATAGATGGCCGACTCCGTCTGATTACGTGCGGTCACAAGCTGATGTTCCGTTTCGCCATCTCGGCAGTCGCCATTTCCTTCAACGGCGTTACCGTATCGCTTGAGAATATATCCGCCAGATCGAGGAGGTCCTCGTCCTTAAGTGCAGCAACCGCCGCCTCGATCTCAGCGAGACGATCGACAGCGCGGCAACCTACGGCAGCACGCCGCTTGATCCGTGATTTGAGCATCCACAATCGATAGCAGGGTCGACGCAGGATTGGCAGGGAGATCAGCCGTCTCGATCAAGCGGCTTGGGATCGGACCTCCAGACGCGGCCGACCCGACTATGGCTGTGGGACGGCATCCTTCTGTGCAGGCGCTTCGGTTGCTGGCGGCCTATTCATGCTCTCGACCTGCGCTGTCGTTTTAAAGTCCAGGAGCTCGACCTGAAACACAAGATCGGAATTGGCGGGGATCGGGCCTGACGCTTGCGACCCATAGCCCATCGCCGCAGGAATACAGAACCGCGCGACGCCAGTCTTGGCTAACATCTGCAATCCTTGAGAAAAGCCTGGGATCACTCCGTTGACCGGCAATGGCGACCGCATCCCCTGATCGAACACTGCCCCAGTCGTTGCCAGATAGCCAATGTAGTTCACCAGCGAGACATCGCCTTGGGTGGGCTTCGCTCCAGATCCAGGTCGCAGCATCGTATATCCGAGCCCGGTAGGCGTGCGTGCCGAACACAGACGCTGCCCCTTTGGCACTATGGGGGTCAGAGGTAGTGCGATGATGGCACTGCTTGCCTTAACCGGCGCAGGTACTGAAGCGCGCGACTTCACTTTGTGAAGCGTCGCCCCGCTGACAGGTAACGGTGCCGCCAGCAACGGCAGGACAACGGCGTTAACGAGACGGTGCAAGGCACGTGGGGATAAGCTCATTTCCGGGGCTATATCCAGGCCACGGACGACGCGCCACCGGTTCGATCCCGGCGTTATCGCCGGAAAATTGGCGGGCGATAAAGCCGGGAACGGGTTAACAGGACCGTGACCCCTCTTGAGATGCACTCAATCCAATTCGTCAGAGCCGGTAACGGGAGAGATCGCCGAAGGGCACCGGGTGATGTCCGCCGGTCCGCAACCGAGCGGTTTCCTGGATCGTTTCGTATGATGAAGGAGAGCGACGATGGTGACTACCCCGCAAGACGAAGAACCCGGTCTTGAAACCGACGTCAACGAACTTTCGGACAGCAACAACGGGCTGGAAGATACCCTTGAAGATAAGCCAATCGCTGACAAACAAAAGCCAGACGATCTTGAGCCAGCACAGAAGGAAGGAGCGGAGGAGCGAGAAGAGGGCGGCTTGTACTGAAGCGGCATGTGGTCGAAGTGAGCCCGGAGCGTAATCCGCTCTGGGCCAATGACCCACTTAAATTGTAAACGTGCTTTGGCGCTAAAGCGCTACATCTGAAGTCGTCAGCAGGATCGGTGGCTCACCACCTAGGCGTTTCACAAATTCGCGCTGGGCGATGCGATGAATGTCGCTTTCAAACTCGATGAAAACCTCGACCGCGGTTTCCGGGTCAATCCCTTCCAACTCCGGGTTCAGCATTTCAGCCAACGCTTCGCTCGTTATCAGAAACTCAACGGGGCCAAAGTCGGTTGTGCCGGTGAAGCCGATGCTATCACGCTCGGCCACCCAATATCCGTCACCGCGCTCGAACCGGACGCTGGATTTCGCCATAGTAATTACTCCTCTTCGGTTGGAGTAGGTGGCAGGTGCTCAGCGAGCGCTGCGATGGCTTCGCCCGTGAACGTCGTACTGGAAGCCCCTTCGATCTGAACGGCATGATCCGTGGTCAAGGTTGCCGCTTCTTTGTGGTCAGGATCCAGCCTGACCCAATCCCGCACGGCTCGCTCGAGGTTCGTCACTTCGGCGATATCGGTGTCACCGCGGGGCACGTTTTCCAATGACGCGCTCATGCGCCAGTTAATGTCCGGGGTCTTGGCGCTTTCGCCCCATGTCGCTTCTGTCATTGTCAGTCACCTTACAGGGTTCAACGGCTAGAATAGCACAGGCGATCGGGCATGGTCCGCGTCCGCC
This sequence comes from Sphingomonas sp. FUKUSWIS1, assembly GCF_000733135.1. Lineage (NCBI taxonomy): Bacteria > Pseudomonadati > Pseudomonadota > Alphaproteobacteria > Sphingomonadales > Sphingomonadaceae > Sphingomonas > Sphingomonas sp. FUKUSWIS1. The sequence goes on along the minus strand of NZ_JPJC01000019.1, from coordinate 52,656 downwards.
CATGCCGTGCCCTCAACGCGCATCAACTGCGATGGGTAGGGCGCGACCAAGTCCTTCAGTTCGTCCCAGGGCGCTGTCAGCCAACGATCGTAATCGTCGTCGTGCAGGATGACCGGCATGGCCTTGGGGTGGATGGGCGCCACAACAGCGTTCGGTTCAGTCGTGAGAAAGCCATAGGCATTGCCGCGCTCGGTCGGGCGCCAGATGCCTGCAAACGCGAAGACTGGGCGGCTGGGCACGTCAAACCAGTGCAGCGGCTTCTTGCCGTCAGCGCCGGGCGCCAACCCATATTCCGAGAAGGCGGTGACCGGAACGAGACAGCGCCGCGCCGGGGTCGTCAGCATCGATCGCCAGAAGCTGGAATTCAGGTTTCGCACGTTCGTCACGGACTTCGTAAGCTTAACCGAAGGGTCGCGGGCACTGGGCACCTGCGTCGGCACGCCCCATTCCACCCGCTCGAGCTTCCGCTCCACGCCGTCCTGCACGATCACCTTGCCGTAGAATGGGGTCTTCTTGCCCGTCGGGAAGATGTCACCGACGGGGTATTCCTCGTCCTTTTCATAAGGAGGCCGGATACCGAAGGTGACCGCGAGGTCGACCTCTTTTGCCGTCATACGATACCGGTTGCACACGAAGCCTATCTTTCAGGTTGGCGCCGACAAGATTACTCGTCGGCGCACACGTCTTACATCTTGTCCTTCAGCCCCTTGGCGGCCGTGAACGCAACTTTCTTCGAGGCCGCGATCTTGATTGCTTCACCGGTCGCGGGGTTGCGACCGTCGCGCTCTGGACGGTCCTTGACGGTGAACTTGCCGAAACCCGGAATCGAAACCTCCTCGCCCTTCACGGCTGCTGCCGCGATCTGGTCGAATACGGCGGTGATCGCCTTCTTTGCATCGGCTTCGTTCGATCCGGTCGCTTCCGCGACGCCCTTGGCCAGGTCACTTAAGTTCATTTTATTCGTTCTCCGTTGGAAACACCGGCGGGACCTTAGCCATGGCGAATGACGAGACAAAGACCGTACTAGACGACTCGAGCGTCGCGGCTGTGCGGCTGATGCTCGATAAGCTTGCCGATCACGATGTCGCCGAAGTCTATGAGGCCACCTCAGGGCAGGGGCCGATCGCCGACCTTACAGCCGAAGCGATGCGGGCCCGCAACATCGATCTCTAGCGGCTGGCGATGCGTTCGCGCGTGACGCGAGGATCCTCGTAGAGGTCGCGGATGGCTCGGAGCCGAAAGACATTCCACCAGCGCTGCCAGCGATGCTCGGCTGCATCGTGGATCATGTGGCAGCGCTGACATAACGCCTTGAGGTTCGAAGACGCGCTGTTGCCTGGATCGTGATCGAGGTGCGCGCAGGCCAGGACGACATAGGTCACCCGGATCGACGCCAGCACGAACCCCGCTTTCATGGAAATACGCTTGCCGTGGTCCGACCGCCAGCACCGGACATCCGCATCCCACCAACGTCCGTCGCCGAGATGGACCACACGGCGCAGATGTGGTCGGCCGCATCCCTCGCATTTGGCACCGGCGCGATCGAACCGAACCGTCTGCGACAGCTGCCGCCAGTCGATCGGGTAGAGCCAGCGGTTCTCAGGGCGGATCGGCATGACGATTCTATGAGTCACCTAACGGGCAAACGAAAGCGAATAATTCGCCGTTTGTTGCCGCTTCGTATTTTTTTCGTTCCCCTCCGTACGCCGAGGGGAAAGGCCGGTCATCAGCCCGGATCGGGACGATCAAAGCGCTTGCAATGTAGGACTTGGTAACGGAACATAAAGGGGACGAATAGAGTCTTAGACCATGATGTCCCCCGCCCCCGAGTCCCTTGCGACCAGCCTTGCCCACCTGCGGACGATCGCCACGCCGGTCACCGACTACCGTGTGCTGCCGTTCGGCGTAGCTGCGATCGACAGCAGACTTGGGGCTGGGGGCTTGCGTGCCGGCGCGCTTCACGAGGCGACGGCGCGTAGCGGATCATTGGTGGATGATGCCGCAACCACACTGTTCCTTGCTGGCATTGCGGCGCGCGAAGCGGCCAATGCCAGCGGTCCTGTCTTGTGGGCCACGTGCCGCACCGACCTCTACGCGCCGGCTTTGGCTCAGGCAGGCCTTTCCTCGTCAGATGTCATCTATGCTCAGCCCTATGATGACGCGGCGTTGCTCGCCGTAATCGAGGACGCGGTTCGCGACGGGACGCCATCGGCGATCATCGCAGAAGCGAGCAAGGTGTCGATGGTTGCAACCCGCCGCCTGCAGCTGGTGGCGGCGGAAGCCGACATGCCGGTGTTGTTGCTGCGTCGCCGACGTGGCCGTGACCAGGATCCTTTCTGCGAACCATCCGCTGCGTGGACGCGCTGGCGGATCGGCTCCGCGCCTTCGGCGCGGCTGGAGGTCGCGGGTGTAGGGCGAGCGAGATGGTTGGTCGAGCTGGCGCGGCAACGCGGCGGTGAGGGGTTTTCCCTGATAGTGGAGGGCAGCGATGAGACGGGTCGTCTCGCTGTTCCTGCCGAACTTAGCCATCGAGCGGCTGAGACGGTTGGAACGGCCCGCTACGTGGCCGCCTGAGCGGCCCGCCCTGCAACTGCCGGTCGACGACGACCCGGGTGCCTGTTCGGTACCGCGGGGCGGCGGTTGGCGGCCTGGTGCCCGCTGGGCGCGGACCAGTGCGCAGTCGCGTGAAGAGGTCGAGGCGCAGATTGCGTCGCTGCCCGTCCACGCGCAGCCGCCAATGCGGGAGCTCGGCAGGCGATCGGAAGCGGCGAGCCACCCGTACAAGGCGCAGGCGCCTGCGTTGCGGGTCGTCACGCCCGTTATGGTCGCGGTTCAGCACGCGCCGCTTGCTCTCATTGGCAAGGTCGGCCGACGCGAGGAGGTGGTTGCTGCCTGCACCGGCGCTCATGCGCTCGGCATTCATCCTGGTATGGCAGCCACCCACGCCCGTGCGCTGGTGTCCGATCTCGACTTCCGTCCGGTCGAGCCGGAAGCCGATGCCGCGCTCCTCGATCGCCTTGCCCTGTTAGCGGTAAGGCGCTGGTCGCCGATCGCGGCTGTTACGCCGGCGGATGGTCTCTGGATTGATCTTGCTGGCTGCGACCACCTCCACGGTGGAGAAGAGCGGTTCTGCCGTCGCCTGATTGCCTTCTGCCGTCGTGCAGGCTTCACGGCGCGCGTCGCGGTTGCCGACACGCCGGGGGCCGCCCACGCGCTGGCCCGCTTCGGCCAGGACGATCTTACTCGCGTCGAGCGATACGGCACGGTTGCGGCGCTCAGCCCGTTGCCGATCGCCGCGTTGCGCCTGACGCCCACGGCGTTGACCGCTGCGCGCAAATTTGGCTTCGAGCGGATCGCGGATCTCCTCCCGGTCGCGCGCGGCCCCCTCGCGCGCCGTCTCGGACTGCCGACCATCACACGCCTGGATCAAGCCCTGGGAGGTGTCGCAGAGCCTATCACCCCGCGAGAGGACATCGAGGTCCCGGCGGTCGAACGGCGGCTACTGGAGCCGATCAGCACGGCCGAGGCGATTGAACAGGTCATGGGTGACCTCTTGTGCGATCTTGTCGTGCTGCTGCAGGCGAAAGGCGTTGGCGCACGCTCGCTCCGTCTGACAGGAATGCGCGTCGATGGCACCGAGCAGATCGTGGCGGTCGGCACCTCCCGGCCGACACGAGAGGTCTCTCACCTCCTGCGGCTGCTGAAGCTGCGGATCGAGCGCATTGATCCCGGCATGGGGCTCGAGCAGTTTCAAATGGTGGCGCCGCACACAGAGCCGCTCGACGCCGTTGATCTCGGCGCCGTCCTCGCCGGCGAGACGCTGGTGCGCGACCCGGCGCGCTTGGTCGACTTAATCGCCGGCAGGATCGGAATGCACTCGGTCTTCCGCATCGCTCCCGTTGAAAGCCATGTCCCGGAGCGGGCCGTGGTCAAATCCGATCCTAACGAGCTGCCGGGAGCATGGCCGGAGTGGAAACGGCCGATCCGTCTCTTCGCGCATCCAGAGCCACTGCATCGCGTGATCGCCCTGATGCCCGACCAACCTCCGCGCCGCTTCGAGTGGCGGGGCACGACGTACAAGGTGGTTGGGGGCGACGGTCCCGAGCGCGTCCACGGTGAATGGTGGCGGCGCGATGCGGAAGTGTGGGCGGTGCGCGACTATTACCGCGTCGAGGACGAGACTGGCGGTCGCTACTGGGTATTCCGTCGTGGCGACGGCTTCGAGGACGGCACCGGCGACTTGTCATGGTGGATGCACGGGGTCTTTGGATGACCCACTATATCGAGCTTCAGGTGCTGACGCACTTCTCGCTGCTCCGCGGGGCGTCGAGTCCGGACGAGCTGTTCGCGGCCGCTGCCGTGCTTGGCTACCCGGCGATCGGCGTCAGCGACATCGGCACGGTCGCCGGCGTTGTGCGCGCATGGGAGGCGCAGAAAGCCACTGGCGTCCGCTCTATTGCGGGCACGCGCATCGATCTATCGTGCGGGCGTCGCTTGCTGCTCTACCCAACGGATCGTCCGGCCTGGTCGCGGATCACCCGATTGCTGACCGTCGGCAAGAAGCGGGCGGGCAAGGGCGGTTGCATGCTTCACTGGCACGATCTGGAACCATGGTCTGAAGGCGTCGTCGCCATTCTGCTTCCGCATGAGGCAGACGAAGAGAACCTCGCTGCACTGAAGGACCTCAAGGCGATCTACGGGCGTCGGGGCTACATGGCGCTGTTCCAGCGGCGACGGCCAGGTGACGCGGTCCGCATTGATGCGCTGGCGCGACAGGCTGGCGGAGCGGCAGTGCGCGCGGTCGTGACCGGCGACGTGCTCTACCATGCGCCCGAAGCGAGGCTGCTGCAGGACGTGGTGACCGCGGTGCGCGAGAAATGCACCGTCGACGAGCTTGGCTATCGGCGGGAAGTGAACGCCGATCGCGCGCTGAAATCGCCCGACGAGATGGTCCGGCGCTTCCGCGCCTATCCCGACGCGTTGCAGGCGAGCGTCGACATCGCGCGGATCTGCACATTCAATCTTGGCGAGCTTCAGTATCAGTACCCGCATGAGAAGCTGATCGATGGTTTGACGGCCCAGGAAGCGCTGCAGAAGCTGGCCACAGAAGCGGTCGAGCGGATGTTCGATGGCGACGTGCCGCAGGCCTATACCGACCAGATAACGCACGAAATGCGGCTGATTGGCGAGCTCGGCTACGCGCCATACTTTCTGACCGTCTACGCGATCGTGCGGGAGGCCCGCCGGCGCGGGATCCTGTGTCAGGGGCGAGGCTCCGCCGCCAACTCGTGCGTCTGTTTCGTGCTCGGCGTGACCTCGATCGATCCGATCAAGCATGAGCTGCTGTTCGAGCGGTTCGTGTCGGGGGAGCGCCGCGAGCCACCCGACATCGACGTCGACTTCGAGCATGAGCGTCGCGAAGAGATCATTCAGTGGATCTACGAGACCTACGGTCGCAACCACTCCGCGCTGACGGCCGTCGTGACGCGCTACCGCGCGCGGGGTGCGGTGCGTGACGTCGGCAAGGTGCTGGGTCTGCCGGAGGATCTTACCTCGTCACTGGCGGGGCTTGTGTGGGGCTGGTCGGCCGAAGGCGTGGGTGAGAAGCAAGTCGAGGAGCTCAACCTCGACATTGGCGATCGACGGCTCCGCCTGACGCTCGAGCTTGCGCGAAAGCTGATCGGTGTGCCGCGGCACATGTCCCAGCACCCGGGCGGGTTTGTCCTGACCCATGACCGCCTAGATGACCTCGTCCCGATAGAGCCCGCGGCCATGGAAGACCGCCAAATCATCGAATGGGACAAGGATGACATCGATGCGCTGAAGTTCATGAAGGTCGACGTCCTCGGCCTCGGCATGCTCGGTTGCATGAACCGGGCCTTCAACATGCTTGAGGCGGACAAGGGACTGCGCGTCGGGCTTGCTGACCTGCAGGACGATGATCCGGACGTCTACGCCATGATCTCGAAGGCAGATACGCTCGGCACGTTCCAGATCGAGAGCCGCGCGCAGATGAGCATGCTGCCGCGGATGAAGCCGCGCCGCTTCTATGATTTGGTTATTCAGGTCGCGATCGTGCGGCCGGGGCCAATCCAGGGCGACATGGTTCATCCGTACCTTCGCCGGCGCGAGGGACTCGAGAAGCCGGAATATCCCCGGCCAGAGCTGCGCGCGGTGCTCGAGAAGACGCTTGGTGTTCCTCTTTTCCAGGAACAAGCGATGAAGGTCGCGATCGTCGGTGCGGGCTTTACCGCGGCCGAGGCGGACCAGCTGCGCCGCGCCATGGCGACGTTCAAGTTCACCGGAGGTGTCTCGCACTTCAGCGAGAAGCTGATCGAGGGCATGGTCGAACGCGGCTACCCGCGGGAGTTCGCCGAGCGGACGTTCCGCCAGCTCGAGGGCTTCGGCAGCTACGGCTTCCCCGAAAGCCACGCGGCTTCATTCGCCAAGATCTCCTACGCGTCATCGTGGATGAAGCATCATCACCCCGACGTGTTCTGCGCCGCGCTGATGAACGCGCAGCCGATGGGCTTTTACGCGCCGGCGCAAATCGTGCGCGATGCGCGCGACCACGGCGTCGAGGTGCGGCCGCCATGCGTCAACGCCAGCCGCTGGGACTGCACGCTGGAGAAGACAGGCGGGCGCTACCTTGCCGTGCGGCTCGGCCTTCGCCAAATCCGCGGCCTGTCGAACGCTGATGGTGCGAAGATCGTTGGCGCGCGTACGATCACACCCTTTGAGAGCGTCGAGGACGTCTGGCGACGGTCTGGCGTGCAGCGCGCCGCGATCGAAAAGCTGGCTGACGGCGACGCCTTTCACGGCTTCAGCGTCGATCGTCGGCAAGGTCTTTGGAAGGTGAGGGGGCTCGGCGAGGCTCCGCTACCGCTTTTCGCGGCAGCTGATCGATCCGCCGAGACCTTCAGCGCGGAAGGCCTCGAGCCAGACGTCGCATTGCGGCCGTTGACCGACGGCCGAGAGGTGATCGAGGACTACCGGGCGCTGCAGCTGTCGCTTCGCGCGCATCCGCTGACGTTCGTGCGCGACGAGTTGACGCGGCGCGGCGTCACCAAATGCGCCGATCTCGCCAACATCCGGGATGGCCGATACGTCGAGGTCGCCGGCATTGTCCTGGTCCGTCAGAAGCCCGGCTCCGCCAAAGGCGTGCTGTTCATAACAATCGAGGACGAAACTGGCATCGCCAACGGCATCCTCTGGCCCGGTCGTTTCGAGGCACAACGCCGGACGATTATGTCGGCGTCGATGGTCGGCATGAAGGGGCAGGTTCAAAAGGAAGGTGAGATCATCCATGTGATCTGCAGCCGGATCGTCGACCACGGCGACCTCCTCCACCGCGTTGGTGACATGTCGTTTCCGCACCGGACCGGACGTGGCGATGCTGCACAACATCCCGGCTCGCCCGACCGTGGCGACAAGGGATGGAATCCTGAACCACGCAACCAATACTGGCCGCCCCACGCAGACGGTATGGATCCAGAGGAGGTCGTGCGGTTCAAGTCGCATGACTTCCATTGATCGGTGTCGAATTTGCCGAGGCATCAGCGTGTCGTGATCGCGCTGTCCGTGCATATTTTGCGCACCGGCGTCACCCGCTGTTCCGATGTCCGCGTCGATGTGCCGGAGATCCGCCTCGCTCTTCGGTGTCTCCTGCCGCATTGCCCCGAGAAATGGCCGCTTACCTTGTTCTGGGACGCAGCGGCGCAGGACAACGAAATTGGCCGAGCTCAGGGCGTCACTGCTGCGTTCAACGGGATCATTCGCCAGCTTCGTCGGGCCGGCTGCTACGAGGAAGTTACGCCGCCATGACCCGCGATATGAAACAGGCGGGACAAAGAGGATGAGGCTGTCTCACTCTCTTTGTCAGAATCTCACCCACTTTGTCGGTTGTCGGATTGACCCAGTGGTCGCCCGTCAAGCATCACCCAACGATGAGCTGGCTGAAGTTTAACCCTTACGCATACGATCTCGCAGAGGCGGTAGGCCTGGTGCGGCGCGGTTTGGAAGCCGCAGAACGAGCGATGAGGGAGGATGAGGAGCGCGCGGCTGCCGAAATGGCAGAAAACGACCGCAAGATTGCGGCGGGGGAAATAGAGGGACCTACCTTCGACTCTGATGGTGACCTTCTCAACGATCCGAACGAGGGCTACCACTACGACTTCATGGCGATCAAAAGCACCCAGATGGAGGTGCGTAAGAGCATGATGATAGCGCTTTACCATGCATGGGAGCGCGTCGTCAGGAAGATGACGAAGCTCACCACTTCCAAAGACAACCACGGAGCGCTCGCGACCGCTCTAGCAGCCATGGACATTCCGGTTAGCCCCGAGGTCGAAAACCTTCGCCGGCTCGTGAACCTCGTAAAGCATAACTCCAAAGAGAAAATGCTAAAGCTTTGGGAAGTGCGGCCCGACCTTTTCTATCGCGGGTTCGAGCCAGAGGTTCATTTTCCGGATGATTGGTCAGATACTATCGAGTTGAGCAGCGAGCAGATGGCAGTTTTTTTTGACGCCGTGATTGCCTCTGGACCAACACATGAACACCCCCGCGAAGCTTACGGCCGGGCAGATAGCTGATTGGTTGTGAAATCAGAAGAAGCCCTCTTTACGGCCTTCACCAGTGTCGTGAAGTTTTTCGTCGTCCACCGAGGGACGACGGACCTCTAACTCCACGTTCTCGCCTTCGACCGTCTCACGGAATTGATAATCCTGCACGCTCAGATTGTTGCGTTTCACATAATCGTCGGCCGACTTCTCGCTTCCGAAGGTGCCGCTTTAGTCGAAGTCAAAACCACTCATCATCCCTGCTCCTTTTGAACCCCGCAAACGTCGGAGATGTAATGAAAAGCTCAATCAGAAGCTAAGCACGACTGCTTGGCGAACCGACGATTCATGTTGCGGTGAAGGAAGGGCGCGCGTGGGGCGATAGTCCGCGCGGATCGATGCCGTTTTTCGCCACTGCAGGGTAGCTGCGACCTTCCGGTAGTTTTGCGGATGCACGCGATCGCGGCTCGGAATTGAGGCAAGCTGAATCACTGGATCGCCGAAGCTACGCGCTATGTCCGTGACAATTCTGGCAGGGCTGGCGTGATAGGGCGCAAGCCAGGTGACCTGAGATCCCATCGTTCTCTGACGAACGACCATGAGGTTGCGCGCCAGGCGTGGGTTGGTCGGGTCATTAGAACCGAGAGCGATCAGGACGCGGCCAGCACCTACGGGCGACCGGAATGTTTTGACGGACTCACCTGACGGCGCACCGACCCGCGCGTGGACGGCACAGCGTATTCCCTGCGCAGCAAGCGCATTTGCTGTCCCTAGGGCGGTGCTATCACCGATGATGAGGCTCAAAGGGATCATTCGAGCGGGATCGCGATCAGCACGATCGCAAGCGACATCACGAACAGCGAAAGCCAGATGGCGATTTGGCCGAAGATGTGGAGGACCAGACCCATCCACGAATAGCGCCGGCGGAGCAGGACAGCGCTTGCGACAGTCACAAAAAAGCGATCGTCGTCGGCATCGTAATCGACGGCGAACGAGATAGTGAAACCTCCGCAATGGGCATGAGTCCGATCGCCATGATCAGCATCCACGAAAAGCCGAAGATGAGAGTCCCCGATAAGTCGTCGAGCGCCGGCGGGCGGTGCTGGGTGACCATGAAATGCCCATGCTGATGGGATACCAAGATGCTCATTTCGCTCTTTCGAAAGACTTCACGACTGGTAAGCGGCATGCCCCTGCCTCTCTTGTCTCGCTGCTGATATCGGGCTAGCCTCCGCTTGGAGGCATATTATGTTCGATCCTACTCAACCGATGATTATGGACTCCGATGGCACTCCCAACCGCGGCGCGGGCTATTGGTATGCAAATCCTCTTTGGGCCGATGACAATGATGTTGTCAGCGGCGATGAAACGCCGACACCAGCGTCGCGCCGAATGTCGATAATTCTTTTCCTGATAATTTTTAACGGCGTTTTGATTGGCGCCGCACATATGCTTCTTGCGTAACATCAGTCGACCTCCGGCCCCTTTGGTCCTGAGCGTAAAGACTGTCGTACTCCGATATCGCGCCTGTGCTTTTCTCCCAATAGCTCAGAGGCTCCTGCGATAATTATTTGATCCTCACGTGCGCGATCGGGGCTCCCAGTGGAGACGGGATGAGGCGTTCCAATGCCCCCACCGCCTGAATAGTGACCAGCAATACTGGCCTCTGACGCAACGCCTTGGACCTTCATATCTGCAAGGGCGGGGTTGGTCAGGGCAGACTGGATATCACGTTCAATTGAGTCCGAACGTTGGGTCGCCCACTTACCGATAGCAGCGTTCCGCAAGCCTTCTTGCGCGCCGTTGAGGTCAGTCTTCCACAACGCTGGCATCAACGGGTTAGACTGGGCCTCCTTATCGTACCAACGAGCCAAGTCCTGACGCAGATCTTGGGAAAGGTTAAAGCCATTGCTTTCAGCGAAACTGGCATGCTGCTCGAGCGACTGAGACAGCTCTTTATAGTGCCGCGCCTGTTCATTGTACGACTCGATCTTGCTGAGCGATTCCTCGATCGCCTTAGACCTCGATTCAGACTGCGATGACCGTGAAAAGGACCCTGATTGGTGGAAGGTGCCGTCATTGGTGCTGACAGAAGCACCAGTCGAATGGTCACGGTTAATCCCGTCAGAAGCCGCGACCGAATTTTCGGCATTCGTGTTTCTGCTGTCAGACCGGTTGGTCGTATCGGACCGAAGATAGCTTTGTGAATAGCCAGCGTCTGCACCAGCACTTAGCCCAACTGCCTTCGCTGCTGCCCCCAAAAGGCCGCCACCACCGCCTTTTCCGCCGACCCCAATGCCAACTTTGACGCCGCCAGAGAGCTGATCGTTCCAGTTCGTACCCTTGCCAGTCTCATTCTGATGACGCGTCCCGTCACCAACACTTTGCCTGTTTTGAACCCCGTTGCTGCCCGTTATCGAATTGCGATCGCTCAACTCGGTATTGCTGCCACCACGCGATCCCGCGCTCGAGTCAAAACCGGACGAATTTTCACTCGACCATGAGTGGCCGTTGCGTAGAGCATTCAGATGCGACGTTTCCCGACGGCTTGCCTGTTCGAAACCGTCAGAGATGCGGGCCGCTGTGGCGGCCTGACGGCTCTCAGTCGCCATCGCGGACTGCACGACCGACGCACTGAAGGGCAGACTCGATATCGCCTTCGACGTGTCGTAGACGTTCTGGCCATCGCCAAAGCTGTTTGTTGTTGCACCGTTATCGTGACGGAAGCTGGAGGCAAATCCGCCCGTTGAGAACGCTGGTGCGTCCGACCATTGATTGCTCTGTCGCATGTTCGAGGTCGAGTTGGCAAAGCTGGTGTTGCCGTAGCTGTAATTCCCGGTCGTCTGCTCGGCTGCCGCAGCCTCGGCCGCGTTCTGCGCTGGACTGAGGACCGACGTTGCCTGGCCGGAAATTCTCATGGCACCCTTAGCGAGACCGGCCGCGAGGAACGGCACTGACATCAGCATGAAGCCTGCGATTGTCGCAGTTTCCGCGTTGACCGCACCGATGCCGGCATAGGTCCCAAGTGACATGCCACCCTCCGCGACACCCTGCGCTGCGCTGGTCGCCCGCGTCATGCAGATCATGTGAAGTATCACGTACAGCGGTCCCCACGCAGCGAGGTAGAAAAACCCGGTCAGATACCCTTTGAGGGCACCGACGCCGGTCTGCGGCATCAGGAACAGCGGGAAGATGACAGGGAACATCGCGTAAAACACGACGGTGAGGACGATGTTGAGGATCGGGACCCAGCTCATCGCCTGCTGCGCGATCGAATTGTAGGTATTGCGCGCCTGGATGTCTGCACGCGTCGTCGCAAACGTATCGATCGACGCCGCGCCTGGACCACCTGCCATGCCGTCACGCGCCTGCATGAACGCATTAATGGCCGTGTTTTGGCGCAAGATCGTCTCATAGTTCGCGCTGGAAGCCGTGAAGGCCTGATTGACGATCGGCACATCGCTGCGAAGCTTGGCAGAGGCGACCGAGGTGGACAGCTTGGGATAGGTTTCCTTCGCCCAAAGCGACGTGTGCGCCTCGATCATCGTATGCCAAAGGCCATCAAGCATGCCGTAGGCCTGACGGCAGGGAACGATGCTGCTGGTGGTTGCCGCACCCGAACGCTCAACCCAGGGTTGGGAGCGCGCAGCCGACCCAGGGCCCATAGCCGCCCATAGGTCCTTGGCCGAGGCGAGGTCCGTCATCGACTTCTGGCCGAGCATGATGTCGCCAAAGACGCAGTTCTTGGAGTGCGCCGACAGGTTGGTCGCAAACTCGGCGTCACGGATCTGGAAGTTGCGTGTCGCATCAAGCAGCCGCGCGCCATAGACCATGCCGTTCGTCGAGTAACTGAGCTGGCTTGGCATCGTGAACACCGTTTCCGCGGTGCGCGTCAGCCAGTCACCGACCTGGCTGGTAAAGCTGGCGATGACACCAAGGCCAAGGGGCACGTTCGCCACGACAGCAGGGGCAAGCGACGGGTTTACGCGGTCGGTAACCTTCACAGTGACGGTTGGCACCATCAGGCACGTGTAGATAAGCGACGAGCCGAGAAACCAGTTCAGCCATGCACGCACGTTCATCGTGAAGGCGACAGCGAGCAAAGCGTAAATCAAGCCGAGGACCATCACCACGCGTAGAAGCGAGCGGTAACCACCGCCTCCAGTCCATGCCGCTACCGCGTTGAACGTGTTGACGATGTATTCGCCACCGCCAATCGTGAAGACCTCAACCATGCTCCGTCACCCGTCCTAGTTGAGGCCCTGGGCACTCAGGCCCCGCGAGAAATTCAGCGATGCAGACATCGCCGGCGACATGCTGTTCTGGAGGGTAGATTCGAGCATTACCGACTTATTAATGAGCGCGATCGTCTGGTTCAGCGTGTCCTTCAACTTGACGTCACGCTGAGCGTAGCGCGTGCGCGCCTCTGCCAATTGATCACGCCACATTTTGCCCATCTCGGCATCGGCCGGCTGGACCTGAACGGTAGACTGGCTGATCCGGTCGAGCATGTTCTCGATCATCGACGAGAGGAGGTTCACAGCGACGATCTCAGCCAGCGCGCTGGTTTCGCCATCGGCGAAGTTCTGGTGCGCCATCGCCTGTACGGCGAGCATCTTATACAGCGGCAACGTCGTCATATTGAGGAGCTGTTGCTCTGACGCATCGAGCGCCGCATCGGTGCGGATCTTGGAATTGATAGAGTCGATCATTCCCTTGATCTTCGAGCGCAGGCCGGGTCCCGCCTGCAGAGTCTGCTCGGTCATGTTGAGGCATGCTTCTGCCTCGTCGCAGTGCAGGATCTTGACCGGCGTGCCTGTCGCAGTGCCGTCGAGGAGGGCGGTGACGACTGCATCCTCGGCCGGGCCTACGAAGCCGACGATCGCTCCGGCCGGGGCCTTCGGATTGATGACGATCGTACCGACGAGCGTCATGAGATATTCCGAGAATTGCTGATCGGTGCTGCCGAACTTGTTCGACTTTTTGATCGCATCCCAGGTGTAATTACGCGGCGCGCCCGGGATCTTGTCGGCCATCGTCGGATCGGTGTTCCCCTCGAGAGTAGCATCCTGCTCACCGCCCGCGCCGCAGCCTTGCCGCGACCGCGCCCAGTCGGAAAACTTACCCTGCGAATTGCCGACCGCTGCGCAGACCGTCGAGCGTGCGCCAGCCATTTTAGGCCAGACCGATCCAACCAATCCTTGCGCCGCTTCGCACGACGAGATGTTCATCTGGTTCATCTGCTGCGCCTTGTTGGCCATGCTATCCATGACCTTGCCGATCTCGGGCGAGACGCTGTCGATCGCGAGCTGGAAAGCAAAACCCAACGCGTTGTTGGCAGTCGCCTTCAGCATAGCGACCATCTCAGCGCCGTTGATGAAGCTGAAGGAGCCGGTGAACAGATCGATGCCGCCACAGCCTGCTGACACCTTGGGCATCTGCAGATTGAACGGCTGGACGCTCTTCTGCGGGAAACGGCTCCAAACGTTGCCCATCGAGTAGTAACCAGCGGTCTGGCCCTGGTAGGCGCTCGGGCCGGTGACATTGGCGGCACCGCCCGCATCCTGGAAGAACTCGTTCATCTGGCCGGCGACGTCCGCGCGCGCGATCCCGACCGGCACCATACTCGCGGCACCAAGCGTCATGGCGACAGCAGCGGTCCGGCGAAGAAGGGCGCGGAAGGGTGAGGGAAGGAGAGAAGGGGTGTTTGCCATCAGAAGTCACTCCCGACCTTGGAATTGGTGAGCATGAAGATCCGCTCCATCACTTCGTCGGCCGACATGACGCCGAACCCAACCGGCACCGTCTTGCGGGTGACGGTGTCGAAGAGGACCAGCGCCGGCGTCGCAAGCGGCACGCCCATGCGCTGACGCTGCCCGCTGTCGACGACATAGTTGGGGAATTGGCGGCTCGGCCCGCCATCGGTCGACACCGCCATAACGGTGATGCGGTGGCTATCGGCAACCGAGCGCAGGATCGGCGAGAAGACCTCACAGGCAGCACAGGACTGCGCGAAGAAGTAGAACATGCCGTAGCGCTGGCCGAGCCGCGAAAGGACCTGGTCACGCGTAGCAGCGCGATTGTCCGTCCATGCGCGCTTGCCGACGGTCGAGACCGGCCGCTGCAGCGTGTAATCGATGTCCGGGTTTTGCCAGAGCGTACGCTGCCAAGTGTCGGAGAAGGTCGACGCTCGATCGAGCTGCTCACGCTGGTAGCGTACATAGGCGATGACATTCGCTTCCGTCGGCTCCAAAATCGCCCGCGCCTTCAGTTCGTCCAGCTGCTTGGTGATCGCCTTCAGCTGTGCCGTGGACGACTGCTGCGGCTGTGCGGACGCCTGCGGGGCAGGCGGCTTAATCTTGGGCCGCTCGCAGTAGAACCACTGGCCGAGTTTCCGCTCGCCACAATAGAAGTCGCCGCTCTGCTGCTGCTCCGGGGCGTCAGACGTCTGATCAAATTCCGGCTGGACCACAGCATTAGTGGCCTGCGCATCGTCGTCATCGATCGCCTCAGCCATCGACGCGCTCTGCAGATCTATGGCCTGCGCAAGCGCGGGCGTTGCAACAGGCGCCGTCGCTGCAAGCAGCATCAGGATGGCAGCGGTCAACCGCCCGGCACGCTTAGTCTTGATCGTCGTCATCATCATGCTCCCCGTCGAGCTCAATCATTGCGAGTTTGAGAACTGACATCATCGCGGCGACGTCGAGCATCCTGGTGCCCTGATCGAGCATCCGGACGATGCCGCGAAGGTGGCTGCGACCGTGCTTCCGCCCCTTGATGGTCGCCCGCATTCCGGTTTCCCGAAGAACCAGCCAGCCGTTGTCCGCCATGCGCGGAAAGGCCTGCTCGACCTGGTGCGGATCGACATCGCACTGAAACCAATGCGAGATGGTCTGCGCGACTTCGCCGGCCGATGTGCCCCGGCCGGAGCGATGGATGCGGAGGAAAATGGCAAGATCGAGCACCGTCATGTCGATCGAACATGGCCCCCCCGGACCGCTTGCATCATTTGCTCCCGTGAAGGTCATAGTACCCCTGAATTTTGGTTTGAATGTCGGCCATCACGGAGACCTCACTGGGCAGCTTTGCTGCATCCATGAACTCCGCATAGACCTCGGAAAAATCCATCTGGCTCAGGTCGAGGCGCTGAAACTCCTCGATGGTGAAGCCCTTGCAGGTCTCGTCCTTGGGCTTGGCCCACGGCTTGCCGATCTGCTGACGGCCTTGCTCCTGAAGGATGCGGCTGAGCTTGCTACCAAAGCAGCAATAGGCGTCCTTGGACGTGACGCAGACGCCTAGAACCTTATCGGAACAGTACGATCCGACCTTGTGGCAGAGCCCCTTGTCGTCCTTCTCGTCGAGCTGCTTTTCGGCCGAACTGCACAGCCACGGCGTGAGCAGCGGAACGCCGCTGCCCGAGCAGCAATTCGAAGCACCAAAGATCTTCTTGTTGCAGGTGCCGCGCTCACCGGAAAAGACGGTAAGGTTGTCCGGATCAAACTGCTTGCCGGCGTCGCCGATCGAGTGAAGCGCGACCAGCGCGTCCTTGAACTCGGTCGAGGCCTCGCGCTCGATCGTCTCGCAGCTGCCGTTGAGGCAATAAACGTCGCCGCCACAGACATATTGCTTGTCGGTGGACGCCTTATCGTCGGGCAGGGGGCAGCTATAGACCCGCTGCGACACCTTGCACGCACCGGACTGCGGATCATCCAAGCACTCGTCGCGGAGGAATTTGCACATCTTGTTGTCGTCGAGCGCGCTGCAGTCGCTCGCCGGCGTGAGACGCTGACAGGTGAAGGAACGCGCCCAGGCCCAGCATGCTTGTGTGACCGGCACGCCCTCAATGATGCGGGTCTCAGGACCTTCGGTGCAGACCTCTGTCGCTTGGGGCACGCACGTCGTGTCGGCCGCAAGCGCGGGGCAGGTGCCCTCGTTGCGGGCGACGGTGACGCTAAGCGTCCCTTCCTTCTTGAGATAAGGGGTGCCGGTCGCATTATTGTGATGGCTGGCGCTCTCGGCAGCCGACATTTCGGGATTGCAGGAATATAGCTGCGCCGTGCCGCTGACATTCTTCTTGCAGTATTTACGGTAGCCTTCGGCGTCGTTCCCGCCGGCACCAAGCTCGATCTGCGCGTCGCAGATGTGCTTCGAAACAGGCTCTGCACGGCAAACGCCGGCATTGACCTTCGCCTGCAGGACGCTGTTTTTGGCGAACCCGTAACCCTCGTTTTTGTCGAGAACGCCGTAGTAGAACCAGCGCGCGGTGTTGATGACGGTCGGCACAAGGTTTCCGCGGCAGGCCTCAACCGTATCGGTGACCTTCGAACCCTTGTTGCAGGTCGCCTCATAATAGCCCTTCGAGCCGACTGATGGCGGGAGAGCCGTGCATGTGCCTTCGGCACCGCCAATGTTCTCGCCACCCAGATAGGTGTCAGGATCCTTTTCGATCGCAGTGCCGCGCGAGGTCGCTGCCAGGATCTCGGCATTGCTGAAGGTCGCCCGCGTGCGGCCGCGATCGGTCACCGTGCCGAACGCCTCGTCGGTGCCGGCTTTCGAGCCACCATCAACCACGAGGCGGTCGGGATCGTCGAAATAGACCTTCTCAGCTAGATTGGTGCCGCCATAGCCCGGCAGTTGTGCGAGCTTGGCGTCGTTCGGCCCCAGACTCTCATCAGCACGCATCGACTTTCCGAGATCGGCGCCCTGCTTGCGTGCTTCCTCGATCGTCGTCTGTGCGACGACGCCGCTGGTGGCGCCTGCCAGGACGCTCAGTAGCAAGGAGAAAGCGACGCGCTTCACTCAGACGCCCTTGCTGAGATTGCGCAATGCGACCGACGCGACGCCAGCACCGGGACCGTGCGCCGCGACGAAGGTGTCGAGCACATAGCGAACCGAGACGTTGCCGGTGATCTTGTCGTGGGTCGGGACCGAGGTGGTGCAATTCAGGCCCGAGCAGAGATCGAAGTCGGTAGAGACGGCGACATAGGTCGGGACCGCCTCGACGTTGAACGCGCGAAAGAGTCGGGGATCGATCCCGACATTGGACAGCTGATCCTTGTCGGTGACGACCTTGCCAAGCATGGCACTGAAGGCCTTCATCGAGTTGTTCGGGAAGCCCCGGAAGACGACTACACCGCCTGCCTTGGCTGTGTCGGCGATGAGCTGACGGAGCGCTGCTGGCGGCATCGACAGGCTGGCAAAGGCGATGAACTGCGGGGCATCGCCTTTGGTGCCGGCGACGTTCTGGCTCGCGCCCTTGATGATCTCGTCGAAATCGAACGCACCGTCACCGTTCCTCGGCAGATCGGCCTTGGCAAGGTTCGCCAGATTGTCGGTGCTCTTGGCCTGGATAGCGACCGCTTCCTCACGGAACGCGTCGCCGCGGTTGCGGACGTGCTCGGCAAAGATGTCGGCGTCACCCTGCATGGCGGCCGAGCGGCGCTTGATGGCCTCGAGGTCGAGACCATCGACGGTCTGTGCGATTGCCTGGATGCCGGCGAGCCCGGCGATTGCGGCGATAACGATGGTGATGCGGCGCATGATTGTCTTTCCTCAGAGCACGCAGCAGTTGCGCTTGCGCCAGACGAGGTAGCCCATGTCCTCGCCCTTCACGGGGAAGGAGCGGCCTGCCTGCGGTGGCATGGTCGAGGCCCCGAGAGGCGAGCAGGCCATCTTGCCGCTGACCATCGGGATCGGGTTGACCATCTGGACGCGGTATTGCTGCTTGCGCAGCACCGGCATCGGATACTTGTTGCAAAGCCCCTTGGATCCCATCGTGCCCCAGGCGAGACCTTCGCGGTGGATCTTGAAGGCGAAGCGGGCAAGCGCGAGACGCGACGCCTGCACATGGCCGATCGAGGCGGCGATGTTGCCGTTGACCGGGTACATCGGCCCCTGACAGCCAGCGCACCAGAAGGTCGCATCGAGCGGCAGCTTGGCGGTTGCCGCGATGCAGTCGCCGGCGCACGCAGCCTGGGCGATCGGCGACGAGAAGAGCACGGCTTCCGGGTTGATAAGCGCGGTGAGCGAGTCATCCTGCCACAGCGGGTCGACCTCGGTCATGTACGCGATGTCGAACGACGCCTGCTCGAAGCACAGGAAGTCGGTCAGGATCTCCATCCAGTAGAGAAGCGGATAGACGTACCAGTGGACGTGCCACTTGGACGTGTTCTGCCCGTTGCCACCGGTCTGCGATGGTCCGGATAACTGGCCCTGGCCGATATCGAACCCGGGAGTGATCCTCGTGCCGCCCAAATTGACGAAGCACCACGGCTTGGTGGTGACGTCGGCGAGGCGAACGGGCTCCCAGAAGCCAGCCGAAATGCCGATGCGCGGCACCGGACTGCCACACGCGCAGACAGGAAGGGACGGATTTTCCGTGTCGGCGCGATTGCTCGGCCAGATCTTGAGGCCACCCACCGAAAGCGGGAACAGGCAGGACCAGCAGACGTCGGTGATCGGGTTCACGAATTTGCCCGAGCACTTCGATTGCGCTTCCGCGCGCGGGCTCAGCGTCATCGATAGCACGAACGCACCGAGCATAAGCGTAAGGAGGCGCAGAAGCTTCACGCGCGCTCCTCCGACGCCTGTGCGGCATCGAGAAAGGCGTTGTCGGCGCGGTTCTTCCGGAAGACGTACAGCGCGGTGTGCAGCGCCGTCATGGCAAGAATGGCGGCCACAATAAGCGAAGCGGGAGGCCCGAAAAGGGCAACGAGCGGCGAGATCGCAATCACGCCGATCCCGGACAGAACGCAAAGCGCCTGGAAGGTGCGCCGCATGACGCGAAGATCGTCGGTTTCAGGCGCTGCCATCGGCGTGCGCAGGAGATCGAGCCAGAGCGGCATCAGCTTATTCCCTTCAGCTTGATTTCCGAGAGCTTCAGGACGCGGCCGTTCTGGACGGCGACGGCCGGCGTGTGCCGAATGCCAAGTTTGCCGGTGAGGCGACCTTCCTGATCAAAGTAGAAGCGGCGCTTGCGGTTGGTCATCTCTTCGATCGGCGAACCGTTCACAAGGATGATCTTGGCTTTCAGGTCGCTGTACTGCGACGTCGCCCATTCCATCTGCGCGGCGTCATCGCCGTCCACGAACACCAGCGCCTGATGGACCGCAACGAAATCGAGCGGGTTCACGCTCTGCCCGGCGCGAGCAATATAGTTGCCCTTCTGGTCCTGGACGTCGCGCTCGATGACGATCGTCGGATCATACGCCCAGCTGCGTGGCTCCGTCGTTGTGGTGATCCCTGCGACCGGCTTCGGCCGACGCACGCGCGCCTCG